>DROE01000126.1 GCA_011322005.1 Devosia sp. | reverse complement strand
TGCCCCCAATATACATTTTGGCGGTGCGGTCGACGGAATGGGTATCGCGCAAATCCACCGATTTGACGGGACGCACCGGGGGGGTGGATTTCAGAGTTTTTTCGAAGGTCGGCTTGAGATAAGCAACCATGCCCTCGGCCCCGCCCTCGCGGCCAAAACCGCTTTCCTTATAGCCGCCAAATCCGGCGGCGGCGTCGAGCTGGTTGGTGCAGTTTATCCACACCACCCCGGCCTTGATGCGCGGGGCAATATCAAGCGCCAGATTGATGTTTTCGCTCCAGATGGTCGCCGCCAGCCCGTATTTTGTGTTGTTGGCCAGTTCCACCGCCTCGTCGGGGGTGCGAAAGCTCATAGCCACCAGGACGGGGCCGAAGATTTCCTCTGAAACCAGCGTATGGGCCGGAGAAACATCGGTAACAAGCGTCGGTTTCATGAAACAGCCCTGATTGGGCAGGGTGCCGCCGCTCTCATAGCGGGTGCAGCCCTCTTTTTCGCCAATGGCCAGGAGGTCCTGAATACGCTTGAGCTGCACCGGGTCAATCAGCGCACCGACATCAATGGCTTTATCCAGCGGGTCACCGACCCGAAGATTATCCATGCGCGTTTTGAGTTTCTCGATGAAGCGCTTTTCGATGCTCTCGTGCACCAGCAGGCGCGAGCCCGCGCAACAGACCTGACCCTGATTGAACCAGATGGCATCGACCAGCCCCTCGATGGCGCTGTCCATATCGGCGTCTTCAAAAACGATGTAGGGGCTTTTGCCACCCAGTTCGAGAGAGAGGCCCTTGCCGGTGCCCGCGGTTGCCTGCCGGATGATTTTGCCCACTTCGGTGGAGCCGGTGAAGGCAATTTTATCAACCCCTTCATGTTCGACCAGAGCCGCCCCGGTTTCCCCTTCGCCGGTCACGATATTGACCACGCCCTCGGGCAATCCGGCTTTTGCGCAAATCTCCGCGAACAGCAATACGGTCAGCGAGGTGAATTCAGCCGGTTTGAGAACAACCGTGTTGCCCGCGGCCAGCGCCGGGGCGATTTTCCACGACATCATCAGCAAGGGGAAGTTCCAGGGGATAATCTGCCCGCACACCCCATAGGGCTCATGGCCGGGAAATTCCCGCTCCAGATGCTGGGCCCAGCCCGCATGGTGGTAGAAGTGACGGATGGCCAGTGGAATATCCGCGTCGCGGCTCTCGCGGATGGGCTTGCCATTATCCAGCGTTTCGAGCACGGCAAAGAGCCGGCTTTCCTTTTGTATCAGCCGGGCGATGGCATAGAGATATTTCGCCCGTTCAAAACCGGAAAGCGCCTTCCACGGCTCAAGGGCCTCGCGCGCCGCCTTGACCGCCCTGTCAATATCGACCCTGGTGCCGTTGGAAATGTCGGCCAGTTTCTCCTCGCTGGCCGGATTTATCGAAGCAAATGTCTTGCCCGGTTTGGTGAACTTCCCATTGATGAAATGGCCGAACTTGCGCTCGTGCCCGGCAAGCCAGTCATGGGCCATATCGGGGCTTTCGGGTGCGGGCCCATACTCCATCGAGCTAAATATCTCTTTGATTTGCATCTCGTTGTTCCCTTGCCACAATTTTCATCCTGAGGCTTCACAGTGAGCTTGTCGAACTGGGAAGGACGAATATTGTGCCTCTTTATCCCCATGCTTTGACAAGCCCAGCATGAGGCTAGTGTTTGTTCTATACCATCGGCTGACGGTAGGCGGCGGCGTAGCGTCCGGTGGCCTGATGTTCGAGCTGGCGCTCAATATCTGTCAGAAGCGAAGAAGCGCCAAACCGAAACAGGTGCGGCTCCAGCCAGTTGTTGCCCAGCTCTTCTTTCATCAGCGCCATATAGGTCAGCGCGTCCTTGGCCGAGGAAATGCCCCCGGCCGGTTTGTAGCCGATTTCAATGCCGGTTTCGTCGCGAAACCAGCGGATCATCCGCACCATGGCCAGCGAGGTCTGAAGGTTGGCGTTGACCTTTTCCTTGCCGGTGGAGGTCTTGATGAAATCAGCCCCCCCCAGCATGCAGACCAGCGAGGCCTTGGCGACATTGGTCAGCGTCGCCAGTTCGCCGGTGCCCAGAATGGTTTTCATATGTGCTTCGCCACAGGCGGCACGGAAAGCCTTTATCTGCTCATATAGGCCCTGCCAGTCGCCGGTGAGCACCTGCCCGCGCTCAATGACGATATCGATTTCCCTTGCTCCGGCTTTGACCGAGGCTTCGATCTGGGCCACCCGCAACTCAAGCGGAATAAGCCCGTGGGGGAAAGCGGTGGAAACCGCTGCCACCGGAATATCTGTGCCTTTGAGCGCTTCAACAGCAGTCTCAACAAAATTGTGATAGACGCACACCGCACCGGGTTGTATTTTCATATCCCCTACGCCAAGCGCTTCAAGAATGTCACCGCGCACCGGTTGCCTTGCCTTGGCGCACAGCCGGAGCACCCGGCCCGGCGTGTCATCGGAATTGAGCGTGGTCAGGTCAATCAGGGTGATGGCTTTGAGCAGCCAGGCGGCCTGCCACTGCTTTTTAACCGTGCGGCGCGCACCGATTGTTGCGCCCCGGCGTTCCAGCGCCGAGCGGTTCATCACGCACTTGTCGACCCAGTCTATATCAAGCTCAAAACCGGGATTGCGTTTGTGGGTGCCTGTTGTTGGCCTGTCGTTTCTTACCGCCTGCAGTTTCATATGGCCTCCAGTGGCGCCCGGGACACCCGAACACAGGATTGCACATTGCTTTTCCAGGTAATATCAAAACCATATATCATTTCATGTCTTCCAGAAACTCGGGCCCGAACGAGTGGGGCAGCAATTGTTTCAGCGACCTCACCAGCACCTCGCCCCCATCGGCACCCAGACTGACAATTGGCACATCAGGTTCGGCAAACTCGCGGATGCGCTGGCGGCAGCCTCCGCACGGGGTGACCGGTTCGATGCCCGGACCAAAGGTCAGGATGCGCTTTATCCTGCGACCGCCCCCCGCGAGCATGGCCGATATGGCCGAGGTTTCGGCGCAACTGCCCAGCGGGTAGGCGGCATTTTCCACGTTGCACCCGGCATAGATATTGCCATCATCGGCCAGAATTGCGGCGCCCACATGGAAGCCCGAATAGGGCGCATGGGCGTATTTTCGCACGCGCATCGCCGCCTCGAGCAGGGTTTTGTCAATCGCCTCCATCTGGAAGCCTCCGGTCTGAAATTAACGTTCCTTGATATAGGGCTGGCCCACCGCTTTGGGCGCAACCGAGCGCCCGATAAAGCCTGCCAGAAGAACAACCGTCAAAATATAGGGCAATGCCTGAATTGCCTGCACCGGCACCTCGCCAATCAGCGGGAATTCAACCCCTTGCAAGCGGATCTGCGCGGCCGAGAGCACTCCGAATAACAGGCAGGTCCAAAGTGCCGGTACCGGCCTCCACTTGGCAAATATCAGCGCCGCAAGAGCGATAAACCCACGACCTGCGGTCATATTGTCAGAGAAACTGGCCCCCTGGCCGGTGGAAAGATAGGCCCCGGCCAATCCACAGAGAATGCCCCCGATAATCAGTGCCTGATAGCGCAGTTTTGTGACCGAGATGCCGGCGGTATCCAAAGCGGTGGGGTTCTCCCCGACGGCGCGCAGGCGCAGACCAAACCGGGTTCTGAACAGAACCCAGGCAGTTACCGGAACCGCAAGGAACGCCACATAGACAATCAGATTGTGACCCGAAATCAGCTGTTCGTAAATTTCTCCGACGATGGGGATGCCCCCCAATTGTTCGGCAAAAGGCAGCTCGATGGGGCTGAAGCGCGCATCAGTGCCAAGATTGGGGGTCGAGCCGCCGCGCTTGAACCAGGAATGGCCAACAAACACTGTGGCCCCGAGCGCCAGGAAGTTCAGCGCCACGCCGGAAATAATCTGGTTGCCGCGCATGTTGATGGAAGCGATGGCGTGAATCATGGCCATGCCGCTGGAAACGAAGATGGCGGCGAGCAGGCCGAGCCAGGCCGAACCGGTCACGGCGGCAATGGCGGCGGCGGCAAAGGCGGCACCCAGCATCTTGCCCTCAAGTCCTATATCAACGATGCCGGAACGCTCCGAATAAAGCCCGGCCAGGCAGGCCAGCAGAATTGGCACCGCCAGGCGTATGCTGGAATCGAGCATCAGGATGACGTCAGAGAAAAAATTCATGTCCTAATCCCCCACCGTCTCAGGTTCGCCGCTTGCCCGGTTGAACAGGCGCAGCAGCACCGGCTTGAACATTTCACTCATGGCTCCGGTAAACAGAATGACCAGCGCCTGAATGACCACTACCAGGTCCGAGGACACCGAAGGCATCACGAACGCCAGTTCCTGCCCCCCCTGATAAAGTGCGCCGAACAGCAACGCGGCCAGCGCTATGCCGATGGGGTGGGCGCGGCCCATGAAGGCAACCGCGATGCCGACAAACCCAAAGCCCTGCACATATCCGACCCCGAGGCGTTTTTGCACACCGACCGCCTCATTGACCGCCATCAGTCCGGCCAGGGCACCGGAAATGGCCATAACGATGATGATGATGGCAACAGCGGAAATGCCCGCATATCTGGCCGCTTCGGGATTGGCTCCCAGGGTTCTGATCTGGTAGCCCAGTTTGGTGTGCCAAATGAGCACATAGACAAAAATCAGCGACAGGATACCGATGAAAAACGTGATGTTCAACGGCGAGAAGGTGAAGACGGGAAGAAAGTCGCTCATCAGGGGAAGGCGTCCGGTCTCGGCAATGGTCTCGGTTTCGGCGTTGGCACCGGGCCGTGTTATCACCTGAGCCAGCATGTAGCTCATAAAGGCCGAAGCGATGAAATTGAACATGATGGTGGTAATCACGATATGGCTGCCGCGCTTGGCCTGAAGATAGCCCGGTATCATGGCCCAGATGGCCCCGAACGTCATGGCCGCAAAGGTCGAGCCGACGAGCACGAACACCCAGTGGGTCTGGTCAAGCCACAGCGCAACCATGATGGCACCCAATCCGGCGACATAGGCCTGCCCCTCGCCCCCGATATTGAACAGCCCCGCATGATAGGCCACGGCAACCGCAAGTCCGGTAAACACAAAACTGGTGGCAAAGTGCAGGGTAAACCCCCAGCCCTCCCCATAGCCGAAGGCGCCAAAAATCAACACCTGCATGGCGCGGAACGGGTCCTCACCCACCGCCGCCACCGCCAGGCCGCCCACAACAAAGGCCAAAGCCACGTTGAGGGCGGGCATCAGGGCAATATCGACCCATCTGGGCAGGGGCTTGTGTGTGCTCATTGCGCGCCCTCTTTTAAGTCGGGATTGGCACCGGATGTGTCAGTATCCGCATCTTCATGGGGGTCGACGCCGGCCATGGACAGGCCGAATTCACGCTCTGAGGCGTCCGGGGAAAGTTCAGTGACGATTTTGCCGTCAAACATCACCAGAACCCGGTCGGAAAGGGCGCGGATTTCATCCAGTTCCACCGAAACCAGCAACACCGCCTTGCCCGCATCGCGCATGGCAACAATCTGCTTGTGGATAAACTCGATGGCCCCGATATCAACACCGCGGGTCGGCTGGCCCACCACCAGAATATCCAGTTCGCGGTCCATCTCGCGGGCCAGCACGATTTTCTGCTGATTGCCGCCGGAGAAATTTGCGGTCTTGAGGCGGCAGTTGGGCGGCCGGATATCAAATTTTTCTATGCGCCTGTCAGCTTCTTCGCGCGCTGCCCTGAGGGATAGGATTTGTCCGGGGCCGTATTTTGGCTCTTCGCTATAACCAAGAATGGAATTCTCCCATTCCTCGAACTGGGCAACAAGTCCGGTCTTGAGGCGGTCCTCGGGCACATGAGCCAGACCAAGATGGCGTACATGTGCCGCCGTCCGGCTGCCCTCGAATTCCACGCGGCTGCCATTTATCCAGATTTCACCCAAGAGGGGTTCGTCCATTCCCGAAATGACTTCGAGCAACTGGGACTGGCCGTTTCCAGCGACCCCGGCAATGCCCACAATCTCTCCGGCGCGGACATCAAACGAGACATTCTTGACGCGGGGGACACCCAGCTCGTCGGTCATCGACAGGTTTTTGACCTCAAGAACTTTTTTTGCCGGATTGCCCCTGGTTTTTTGTGCATCCATCTCGACCCGGCGACCAACCATCAGTTCGGCCAGATTATCAGGTGAGGTCTTGGAGGTTTCAAGAGTAGTGACGATTTCACCGCGACGCATCACCGACACAGAATCTGTTATCGCCATGATTTCACGCAATTTGTGAGTAATCAGGATGATGGTTTTGCCCTGGGCGCGCAATTGTTCGAAAATCTTGAACAAATGGTCGGCTTCGGTGGGGGTGAGAACGCCGGTGGGTTCGTCCATGATGAGAACTTCTGCGCCCCGATAAAGGGCTTTGAGAATTTCCACACGCTGTTGCTGACCCACCGACAGGTCTTCAACCAGGGCGTCCGGGTCGACCTCAAGCCCGTAATCCTTGGCCAGGCGCTCCATTTCGTCACGGGCCGCTTTCAGGCTCTTGGCCAGCAAAAAACCACCCTCGGCCCCAAGAATAATATTTTCCAGAACTGTAAAATTATCAACCAGCATGAAGTGCTGGTGGACCATGCCGATGCCCAGTTCCAGCGCATGACTGGAGTCCTTGATCTGAACCTTGGCACCATTGACGAAAATCTCACCGGCATCGGCGTGATAAAATCCGTAAAGGATGGACATCAGCGTGGATTTGCCGGCACCGTTTTCCCCCACGATGCCGTGGATGGAATTGCGCTTTACCGACATGAAAATGTTCTTGTTGGCCTGCACCGGCCCGAAGGCCTTGGACACACCACGCAGGTCAATGGCCAGTTCAGACCCTTGCGCCCCTTGCCCCTCTAGCTTTTGCCCGGCAGCCTGTTGAGGCTGCCGGGCGATGTCTTCTGGTTTCTCAATCATTGTTGAGAGCCGGTCGTGACCTTAGGAGACCGGGCAGGAATTGTCGGAACGATAGTCGTGAACGACAATTTCACCGGAGTTGATTTTGGCGATGAAATCATCAAGCACTGCTTGCATTTCAGCGGTAATCAGCGGTGCATTATATTCATCCATGGCGGCGCTGACGCCACCCTCGGCAAGTCCGAGCACCTGAACACCCGCGGTGAAATTGCCATCCAACTCATCCTGGAAGGCGTTGAGCACGGCAATGTCCACACGTTTGACCATGGAGGTCAGCATGTTGCCGGGGAACAGGTAGTTCTGGTTGCTGTCCACACCAATGCCATAAACGCCGGCATCAGCGGCTGCCTGCAATGCGCCTTCACCAGCGCCACCGGCGGCGGCAAAGATTACATCGGCACCGCGTTCAACCTGCGAGCGGCCGATTTCACCGGCGGTGTTGATGTCGCCAAAGGCCTCAAAGCCGGTTCCGATAAAGTTCTGCAACACTTCAATGTCGGCGTTGGCGGCTTTTGCGCCCTGCACATAGCCGCAGCCAAATGCCTGAAGCAGCGGGAAGTCAAAGGCGGTGACAAAACCGATGGTGCCGGTTTCCGATTTCAGGGCGGCAAGCGCACCCACAAGGTAGGAACCCTCCTGCTCCTTGAACAGAACCGAGCGCACATTGGGAAGGTCGACAACCGCATCAATGATGGCAAAGTTGGTGTCGGGGAACTCCTGAGCAACAACGCTCACCGGCTCGGCCCAGGTAAATCCGGGAACCACAATCGGGCTGGCGCCTGAGCGGGCAAAGCGGCGCAATGCCTGCTCGCGCTGGGCGTCGGTCTGAATTTCGAGGTCTGAATAGGGCAGGTTGTTGGCGGCGGCGTACATTTCCGCGCCGTTCCAGGCCATTTCGTTGAAGGATTTGTCGTTCTTGCCTGCAGCGTCATAAATCAGAGCCGGCTCGGCCAGGGCAGAGCCAACAAGCAGTGCACCCAGTGCTACGCCGCCGGCAAGAATGCCCGCGCGCGCGCGAAAAGCCTTGGAAAGAATTTTGGTGTTCATTTTTTTACTCCCTGTCATCGTTTCGGGGTGGCAACATAAGGCTGCCGGGAAAACACTCCCGGTTACGATTAATATGAAATTCAACCCGCAATTGGCGTCCACGGCAAGAAAAAAAACCAATTTTTGACCAGATGTTCAAAATTATCAGGAATCAAGGACCAGAATCGGGCCACCCGCCGCATCGGCATCGCTCCGATCATGGGTGACCAGAAGCGTTGGCAGAGCGCGCCGCGCGACTTCGGCAAAAACCAGCTGACGCACGGCGGCGCGCAAATCCGCGTCGAGCTTGGAGAAGGGCTCGTCAAGCAGCAGGGCGCGGGGGCGCGAAGCCAGTACCCGCACCAGGGCGACCCGCGCCTTCTGGCCACCGGAGAGTGTATCGGGGTCGCGCTGGGCAAGGTTTCTCAAGCTGACGGCGGCCAAAAGCGCAAGCGCCTCCCGGCGCCGCTCCTGCATCGAGCCACCCGGAGGCAAGGCGTAAAGCACATTTTCAAGCACTGAAAAATGAGGGAACAGCAGTGTATCCTGAAACAGAACGCCCACCCGGCGCTGGTCGGGGGGCAGGATTGTGATGTCATTGCCGCCCAGCAATATCCGGCCCTTGCAGGTGAAGGCCCGGGGCAGAAATCCCGATATGGCGCTGACAAGGGTCGACTTGCCCGAGCCGGAGGGGCCCATCAGGGTGAGAACCTGACCGGGAAGGATTTCCGCATCAAGGCACAGCAGGGGTGCGGACCCGTGGAAAATTTCGATGTTTTCCAGGACAAGTCCGGCCCCCGCGCCTGTTTTATTGATCTGTGCCGTCATCCCCTGCCTCCCGCCTGCAATGCCCGGCGTTCGCGCCAGACAAAACGCGGTATCAGGCTGGCCAGCGCAAATATCACGAAGGGCATAAGCGTCTGTATCAGCGCGTAAATGCCGATAAGCCGCCGGTTGCCCCCGGCCGCCAGCGCTAGGGCCTCTGTGGTTATGGTGGGTTGGCGGCCCGCACCAATCAGCAATGTGGGCAGATATTGGGCAATGGATACCGCAAAGCCAAGGGCAAAAGCTGCGAGCACCGGCCGGAGCAGCATGGGCAAGCGGATGGTCCAGAACACATTGTTCACATTCTTTCCGAGCGTGCGGGCCACCGCCAGAATGCGGGTGTCAAATGCGTTCCAGGGATCGGCCAGGGTCAGATAGACATAAGGATAGACAAAAACCATGTGCACCAGCACAACCGCCCACAGGGTGCCATCCAAGCCCAGTCGCAGGAACAGGAAGGACAGACCCCCGATAAAGGCTATCTGGGGCACCAGCAGGGGAATGTAAATCATCCACCAGGTCAGGTCGCTGATCTTGATGTCGCCGCGATATTCGTTTTCCAGGCTGGCCAGAACCAGCACAAGCGATAAAGAGGCCGCGGCCAGGGCAATGACAAAGGCCCGGCTGCCGGTCTCAAAGATGTTGGCACCCTGTGCGCTCCAGCTGGCTGTGGTCCAGCTATCGGGCAACAAATGGGGAAAACGCCACATGCCGGTAAACGACCAAATGAATAACAGTGCTATTCCGGCCAGAACCAGACCCACACTCAGGGTGATGGAAGCGCCCGCCAGCAGTGCGGTTATATGGTCCTTTTTCCCCCGCCATCCCCTCATGGCCGCCATGCGGGCAATCAGGGTTACCAGATTTTCCAGCGCGAACCAGCTGGCCAGCGTTGCCAACGTCACACCCAGTTGAACCAGCGCACCCGCCGCAGCGGTGAGGCGCAGGTTCACATCGGGGTCATTCATCCACTGCAAAACCCTGACCGCAAGGGGTGGCGGATTGACCGGCCCCAGCACCAGCGCCACATCAATGGTGGACGTGGCAAATGCAATCACGGCAAAGACGGGGAGTCTTATCTGCTTGTAAATTGCGGGAAACACAGAAATCAGCCAGCCCCAGACGCGTCCATATCCAAGGGCGCCCGCTATTTCGGCGCGGCGCGCCTCGGTCTGGGGCAGCGCGGCCATGGTTACGAAAAACAGAAATGGAATTTCCTTGATGACAAGCCCACCCAGCATTGCATAGCCGCCGGGGTCATTAACAATCAGCCAGTCGGGCGGACGCACAAAACCAGTCAGATCGGGAGAAACCAGCCGAACCAGAAAACCCGATGGTGCAATCAGGAACAAAAGACCAAAAGCGGCGGCGGCGTGAGGCACCGCCAGCACCGGCTTGATGGCGGCTGAAATCAGGCGAAAACCCCTGGTATCGATAAAAGCCGCAATGAACAGAATAACAATACCCAGCGAAACCGCCGCCGCAATCAGCCCCACCCAGTAGGAGAGCCAGACAGAATGCCAGATGCCCGGCGCCTTGAACACCGCGGCGAACATATCCAGACCGATGGTTTTAGCGTCGAACTCGGGGGCCCAGCCCAAGGCTGCCAGCAATATGCTTGCCGTACCCGCAGCTATGGGGGCCAGCAACAACAGCACGACAGCAAGGGGTATCAGACGCAGCAATTTGTTTCAGACTTTTTCACTGGAAAGCGACGAAAAAGTGCTCACGAACCCGAAGCGTAACGGGCGCTCCATTCCGCGGCAAGTGCATCCGTCCAGAAGGCGTCCGGCTCATTGAGCGTTGCTCCAAGTTCAGCTGCCCCCAGCGTTGCGGGGCCTTTGCTCAGGGCATCGAACAGAGCCTTTTGTTCCGCGGAAAGCTTGTCATAAGCCAGAACCGTGGGGTCGCCCCAGACGTTCTCGTCCGCTTTTCTTGCCTGGGCTTCGGGGGAAAGCAGGAAATTGGCCACAACCATCGCCGCCGCCTTGGCGTTGGCGTTAAAGGGAATGGCGACAAAATGGGCGTTGCCGATGGAGCCGTAATCCATGACAAAGCTGCGCACGCTATCGGGGAAAATTCCCTCGTTGATGGCAGACGAAGCCTCACCGGGATTAAAGGTCATGCCGATGTCGATTTCACTGTCCGAGAGCAGGGTTTTCAGATGCGTGGTATCGGCGGCAAAAACCCGTCCCGAGCGCCAAAGGTCGGGGTGAATTTTGTCCAGCCATTCCCACAAAGGCGCTGTGATTCTCTCAAAAGTTTCCCTGTCGGCGGGCTCAGCCAGCACTGCGCGGTCTTCAACCAGCCCATAGAGCACCTGCTTGAGAAATGTCGTTCCGATGAAGTTTGGCGGCGCGGCATAGGTAAAGCGCCCCGGATTTTGTTTTATCCAGCGTTCAAGGGCTTCAAGATTTGTCGGAGGAGCGGAATTTTCGCCTTCAGAAAAGTACCGGCTGTCATAATAAAAGGTCAGCTGAGCTGTGCCCCAGGGGCTTTCAAGCCCGTCCACCGGTTCGGTGAAGTCGCTGGTCAGCACCGGCTTGTTTTCAAAATCAGCAAGGGCGTAATTGGGCAGGTCGGTGGACCAGGGTTCAGGCAACAGCAGGCCCTCTCGTTTGAGAGAGGCGAAGTTTTCGCCATTGACCCAGACCAGGTCGACAGCCCCCCCCTCATCGCGCCCGGCGGCTTTTTCCGCCAGCACCCGGGCCACGACATTTGCGGTTTCAGAGACTTTCACATGGGTCAATGTCACCCCGTAATCTTCCTTAACCCGTTCTCCGACCCAGGCGATGTAGGCGTTGATGTTTTCCGCGCCCCCCCAGGCATACCAGAACACTTCCTGGCCCCTTGCCTCACTCAGTACCGCCTCCCAGTCCGCCGGCACGGGTTCGTTCGCCAACACCGGTGCCCCGGCAGTCCCAATCATAGAGGCCAGCAGGCCAAGTATTGTTGCAAGGGCGGAAAACGCCCCGGTTGCCTTGGCCACTGCGCGCGAAAATCTGGTCATGGTTCCTGTCCCTAGCTGGTGTGTCAGGGCCTGTTTGCACCCAGGCTCGAATGCCCGTCAACTCAAGAGCGTTCAAGGGAAGTTGATGAGGCGGCTTCAGGGGCCGGTATTGCCCGGGGGCAGCTAACGACCCGGGTGTCCATGGCAACGGCAAAACGCAGAAAAAAACCGTCGATAACTCTCTGGGCGCTCTTTCCCACCAGTTTTTTTCCCAGCGCCATTATTTTACCCGAGGCGCTCCCTTCCGCTTGAAACTCGAGCAGCGTTCCCACCCCGAAACGGGGCCAGTCCGCAAGCAGCTCCGTCATTTCATTTTCAGACTGAAGGAACGAAATTGCCGGCCCCAGGTCGGTGTCAGAGAGGGTAATACGGGCCTCACCGCGGGCCAACCCGAGCATTTTTCCGTGCCCCCGTCCGCTCAAAACATAGGAAATCGACGGGTCAACTTCTGAGAGCACAAGCTCTCCGCCAAATACCGGTCTCATCAGACCCAGATTGACCTTGATGCCAAGGTCAAGAGTATTGGCACCGGTCCACTCGATATATTCACAACCCGGAATAACCTTTTGGAGCACTCTTGTGTCATTCAGAGCCTGCCAAACAGCCTGCCTTTTCGCCAAAAGCAGGTATGAACCGCTAAAATCCAAGATTTTGCCCTTTAATTGCGTTTTTTTCGTACCAATATCGTATAAATGGTAGCAAATGCGCATGGTTACAATTGCCTGCGTAACCGATACACGTTTAATGAAGCAGACCGGGGGGCAAACCCCCAAAACATTTCAAGGAGCACCTTAATGGCCACCGACCTAATGGACAAACCTTTGCAGTATCTGGACCGGGCCATGGGCTCTATTCGCGAGTTGGGCCTGTGGCCGGAGGAAACGGAAGAAGCCCCGATCACCGGCTTGTTGCAGGAACTTACCGGCCTTGATGAGACCCGCATCTTACTCATAGGGCGCACGCTCAATCAGGCTTCGGTGTTCAACGAGGTGGTGCGCGAGCAGGTGGCGGCCATGAATATCGGTGAGCGCTACGAGGATATCACCAAAGGATTTGATTCCATCCGCGATGACGCCAAGGGCATGGTCGATCAGCTCGATGATGGAAAGCTTGACTTCTTCGAACGCACCTCAAATGTCTGGATGAAGATCTCGCGCGGCGATATCGCCACCCGCTTCGGCAAGATCCGCGACATCTATCTCGACGTTTCAAAAGACACCAAGGATCAGGTCGCGCGTGAACATACCATTCTTGAGGCCTATCGCGATTTTCGCGGGGCGCTCAAGCAATCCGAAGTCATGGCGCTTGAGGTTCTGGACAAGGCAACCGAAGAGCTTTCCGCCCGCAAGGATGCGTTGCAGAAAGCGGCCGATGAACTGGCCGCCTTCAAGGACGGCACGCCGGCGGATCGGGCGCGGCTTGAAATGGCCCGCGACGAGCGTGTTCGGGAGTTGCAGAAAGAAGAGCGCCGCTATCAGATCGCCAAGGATCTGTCGGACAATCTGACCATCGGTTACAACACCTCGGAAGTCGTCATGGCCCGGCTGATGCAGACCACCAGCGCCAAGGAGCGGGTCTATCAGCAATCGATCATGTTCTTTTCCACCAATGAAACGGTGCTCACCGCCCTTTCGGCTTCGTTCACCGGCATGTTCGGCCTGCACGAAAGCACCGAGACCCTCAATGCCATGAAAGAAGGCATGTCCAAAAGCCTTGAGACCCTGTCCGAAATCGGCGACAAGGTTCAAGAGGAAGCGCTCAAGGCCGGTTATGGTCCCACAATTCGCGCCGATGCGGTTAAAAAACTGGTCGACAGTGTGGTCAATTTCCAGGAGAAGTCACGCACGATCATCACCGAGATGCGCAAGCTTTCCACCGAAAACTCCCAGGAAATCCGCGATGCCGTCGAAGATGGCAAGCAGAGGCTGGCCAGGCTGGCCGCCGATGGCAATGCGCTGATTCTGGAAGCCGGCGCGGACTAGACGTGCCGGGGAAGCGGAATATCAGGCCCGTTGGCAACCGGACAGACTGGGGTACAGGCCGGACATGAGCGCGCAGAGCGAGAAAAACTCACCGCCCTTGGATGAAGTGATGCTGGCGATGGATGTGGTTGATACGCTGCGTCATCGCCAGGGTCTGGTGGCACGCGAACTTGACGGGGACAATCGCGAGGCGCGCCTGATTGACCGCCTGCGCGAAGTCTACAGGAATCAAGGCATAGAAGTTCCCGAGCGCATTCTGAAAGAAGGGGTGGCGGCGCTTGAGGAAGACCGCTTTGTCTATAAGCCTCCCGATGCCGGATTCAGCCGTTCGCTGGCCCGCCTCTATGTGAGCCGCGGATCCTGGGGGAAGTGGGTGCTGGGCATCGGGACGGCAACCGTGCTTTTTATGTCCGCCTATTATTTTGCCTATCTGCCCTACAGAGCCGCCCAGGCCGAAGCGGCGCGCATCGAACTTTCTGAGACCATGCCTGCCCAGATGCTCAGTCTTTACGGGGCCATATTTGAGGAAACCAAGGTGCAAAGTGCTGTCACCGACGCGCAGGAAATCCTGAAGCGGGGACGTGCGGCGGCGGCCGAGGGCGACCGGGCCGGGGCGCAAAAGGCCATTGACCGGCTGAGTTCCCTGCTTGAAACCCTGCGGCAGAGCTATACCCTCAGGGTCGTTAACCGGGAAGGGGTGAAATCGGGTTTCTGGACCTTCCCCGAAGTCAATTCCGACGCCACCAATTATTATGTGGTGGTTGAAGCGATTGATTCGGAGGGCAATGCCCTGACCCTGCCTGTCCTGAACGAGGAAACCGGCGAAACTGAACGCGTCAGTATCTGGGGGCTTCGCGTACCCGAGCGCACCTACAAGGCCATTGGTGCGGACAAAACTGATGACGGGATTATCCAGCGCAATATGGTAGGCCGCAAACAATACGGATTTCTGGACGTCAATTATTCCATCCCGGTATCGGGTGGCGCGGTAACACGGTGGTGACGGCAAAATGGCATTAAGCGGGCCTCAGGCTCTACGTTCTCTGGACGATGCGATCCGCGACATCCGTCGCGAGGAAAGCGATATCGGCAAGCGTCTGTCACGCAGTACTGAACGGTTGGCAAAGATTCAGGAAACCGAGGCGGAGATGTACCGCAAGCTGGCCAGGGTCAGGCTGGACCCTGAAGTGCAGTCCCAGATTGAGGGGCGCCTTTCGCGGGCCGAGAACAGAGCGCGCCAGGTCATCAAGGAACATGCCAGCCAGTTGGGCAAGGCGGAAAAACAGATCAAACAGCTCGATGAGGCGATTGCCGTGCTGGCGCGCAAAAGGAGCGCAGCGCTTGAATCGGTTGATGACGCACAGGCAAAGCTCTTTGCGCTTTCCAGCAAAATTGCATCAACAGTGACCAAGGACCCCGACTATGCAAATCTCAGGGCCAGGGCAGACGAACTGCAGGCGGTTGCCAATGAAAGTTTGAAAAAAACCCGGCAGGCGGAAGCGGACCAGGAAACCAAGGGCAAGCCCTACCGGGAGGATCCCCTGTTCATGTATCTGTGGGAGGCAGGTTACGGCACCCGAAACTACAAGGCCAACAATCTGGTGCGCTGGCTGGACTCCAAGGTGGCCCGGCTGGTTGATTATCGCAATGCGCGGGCAAACTTTTCCATGCTCAACGAAATCCCCTTGCGCCTGCGCGAACATGCCGACCGCCAGATCGCGCTCGCCGAGGAAGCCGAGGAACAACTTGATGCTCTTGAGGACCGCGCCGTGGAAAAGGCAGGGGGCGGCCCCATCAAGCGCGCCTTGCAAAAGGCCCAGGAAGAACTTGAACGCATCGATCTGGAAATGCTGGAGGCCGAGGACAAGAGGGATAATCTGAGCGAAGAATTCAGTGCGCTTGCCGAAGGGGGAAACCCGACTTTTTCCAAAGCGGTCGGCGAGCTTGCCTCTGCACTGGCGGGTCAGGACATCAAGAACCTTGTGGCCATGGCCCGTAAGAGTGCGACGCGGCAAGATGACGCCATCGTTGCAAAGATTGACGATGCCAGAACACGCCAGAAAGACGAAGAGGACGAAACCCGCGAGTTGAACGCGCGCCTGAAAGTTCTGGCCCAGCGTCGCCGGGAGCTTGAGGACATACAGTGGGAGTTCAAGAAGTCACGTTTTGACGACCCCCGCTCAACATTTCGCAAGGATGAACTGGTGGGTGATTTGCTCAGCGAGTTTCTCAAAGGCGCGATTACGGCTTCGAATTATTGGGGCCAGTGGCAGCGCAGCCAGAACTGGAAAGCGGGTACCTCGGACTGGGGTGGCGGCATCGGTCTGCCACGCAGCGGGCGCCGCTCACCATGGTCGGGCGCCACCAAAACCCAGTGGCCGCGGGCCAGTGCACCGCGCAACCCGGTTTCGCGGGGCCGGTTGCCCGGATTGCGGGCTCCGCGCCCAAGTACGCCGCGCGCTCCCACGCCGCGCCCCGGTTTCACCAGGCCCAGATCAGGCTCAAGAGGCAGTCGCCGGTCCGGCGGATTCAAGACCGGCGGGGGCTTTTAGACCGCTTCATGTTTAGATTGAAACAATTCTGTTTCATGATTGGCGAGATGGGCCAGTGCTGAAACGGGCAAAGCGCGATATTTGTTATCGGGCAAGACCGGTTTGGCTCTGGACATCCGCCAATCTGAAACCCAAGGGGGAC
>DROE01000125.1 GCA_011322005.1 Devosia sp. | reverse complement strand
TGGGCCATGTGGATGACCGCTGCAATCGTATTTTATGTCAGTTGGATGAAAATTTCCGACCAGACCACCTGGTTCTTTGTCTATGATGCACCACGCATCGCAACGGATATCGGGAGCAGGTCCTGGCCGCCGCGCTGGGAATATATCACCCAACTTGGCCGCCCCATCTGGGATACGCTCAACATTGCGACCCTGGGCACCATTTTTGCCCTGATGATGGCGGTTCCCATAGCCTTTCTGGCGGCGCGAAATACCTCCCCGACATTTCCGTTGCCCGGATTTGTCACCTCGATTGTCAAGTCCATAACCGGCCGGACGGTGACCTCCTACAACATCATCCGGCCCTTTGCTCTGCTGATAATAGTATCTTCCCGTTCCATCAACTCTCTGATTTGGGCGTTGTTGCTTGTTTCCATCGTGGGGCCGGGCGTATTTGCCGGACTGATTGCCATAGCCATCCGCTCCATCGGCTTCTGCGCCAAACTGCTTTATGAGGCAATCGAGGAGATTGATGAAACCCAGGTCGAGGCCATCTCGGCGACGGGTGCCAGTAGATGGCAGGTGATGGTTTATGGCATTGTGCCCCAGATTCTTCCCGCTTTTGCTGGAATCGCCGTGTTTCGCTGGGATATTAACATTCGTGAAAGCACGGTGCTCGGCCTTGTTGGCGCCGGTGGAATTGGCCTGCAACTCCAGTCTTCGCTCAACATCCTGGCCTGGCCGCAGGTCTCGCTCATCCTGCTTGTCATTCTTGTTGCCGTTATCCTTGGCGAGTGGGTTTCTGCCAAGGTGCGGGCCGCCATAATATAGGTTGTGTTGACCCACGGTTTAGGTGGTTTTCGGATATCGGCTTCAGTGATGCTTCCATAACAAGAATTGGAACAGTTCGGCGGGGCCGGCAGAAGAATGCAAAGCGAAGTCAACGCGGAATGGGTGTTTGTGCAATATGAACGCCTGCGCCCTGTGTTGCCCGAGGCAGCTTTTCCCGCCAACACTGCCCGGATTGAAAGTTTCGCCGAAATCTCCGGCCGGTTTGACGTTTTTCTGTTTGATGCCTTTGGCGTGCTCAACATTGGCGATACACCGGCTCCCGGGGCTGTTCAGGCCATCGCAGACCTGCAACGCCGGGGCAGACAGGTTATCGTTCTTACCAACGGCGCGTCGCTCCCACCAGGCCTTGCGGTCAGAAAGTTTCAGCAATTGGGCTTTGATTTTTCCACTCGGCAACTGGTCTCCAGCCGTGATGCGCTCGCCTGCGAACTTGCGGGGCGCCACAAACAGCGCTGGGGCGTGATGGCGCCGGAAAGCGCCAGAGGCGAAGAACTTCCGCTGAACTCAATCCAACCTCTGCGTAACCGCGCCGACTTCGACATTGTTGACGGCTTTGTCCTGCTCTCTGCCGCCGGATGGACAGAGGCGCAACAGGATATGCTGGTGCAAAGTCTCCTTAGCAACCCCCGCCCGGTTCTGGTCGGCAACCCCGACATTGCCGCACCGCGCGAAACTGGCTTTTCCCTGCAGGCCGGGTGGTATGCCTGCGACATCATCAACCGGACCGGTATCCGTCCGCTATTTTTCGGCAAGCCCTTTGCCTCAGTGTTCGACCTTGCCCTCTCGCGCCTGCCCCCCGGTGTGCCAAAAGACCGGATCCTCATGGTCGGTGACACCCTGCACACCGATATTCTGGGCGGCGCGGCGGCAGGCATCAAAACCCTGTTGCTCACAGATTGTGGAATCTTTGCCGGGCGCGATGTTCACCCCTTCATCGCGCAATCCGGAATTGTCCCCGATTGGATTTGCAACGGATTCTGACCAGGATACCGTGAGGTCGGAGACTGTCGCCTTGGTGACTTGTATGGTATCAAAACAAAGACCAAACAAGCCGGTTGAAGGAGAAAACCATTGCTGAAAAATATTGATCCGCTTCTTAATGCTGATGTACTGGGTGCGCTTCGGGCCATGGGTCATGGCGACGAAATTGTTCTTTGCGACGC
>DROE01000124.1 GCA_011322005.1 Devosia sp. | reverse complement strand
TTTTGATTTGTGGCACGGCCATCGGATGGGACAAGGATGGTCCGGCCTTGTGTTGCACGGTGTGCCAAATGAAGCTGCGTGCAGCAGCAGCCGGGGAAAAGCCAACCCGGTCCGAAACGATCACAGCCTATTGGGGGATGGTGCCCAGGGGCGGAATCGAACCACCGACACGCGGATTTTCAGTCCGCTGCTCTACCAACTGAGCTACCTGGGCATCGCACGAGACCGAGCGCCTCAAAATGCATCGGGTTTATAGGTCGTCGCATCGCGTCTGTCCAGCACTCCCGGAGCAAATTCAAGCCAATTCGCGGAGCGGGCGCTGTCCCCGCCCAAGACTGCAACCGTCAGCCTTGTTGCACAACCCGGCATTGCCCCCTAGTTTGAGTGTTCGGTTTGCTCGTCCTCCTGTTCGTCATCACGAGCCGGAATGACATAGGCACCACTCAGCCAGCGATTGAGGTCGATGTCAGCGCATCGGTTCGAGCAGAAAGGGTGGATCGCCTGGCTTGAGGGTTTTTTGCAGATGGGGCATGGGCGCACGGGCCTGAGGTGCGCAATCCTGTCCCCGCTCATGGCCCTAAACCCCCGAGAGGCTGGACTGGTTCAGCCAGTTGAACTGAACCGGATAGCCTGCGCCGTTGAGCAGGGCGGCGGTTTCGGCCAGCGGCAGGCCGACAACACCATGGTAGGAGCCCGAAAGCCTGAGAACAAAGGCCCCGGCTATGCCCTGAATGGCGTAACCTCCGGCTTTGTCGCGCCACTCGGCGCTGGCCAGATAGGACTCAATCTCGCGGGAGGAAAGGCGCTTGAAGCGAATTTTTGTTTCCACAATACGCCTTGTGGCATGCCCGGAAGAAGAAATCAGGCAGATACCTGTATGCACCTTGTGGGAGCGTCCCGAGAGCAGGCGCAAGCTGACCCCGGCTTCATCCATGGTTTCGGCCTTTGGCAGAATCCTGCGCCCCACCGAAACCACTGTGTCGGCTCCCAGAACCAAAGCATTGTCGGCAATGCCCGACTGGCGCGCCTTGTACTGCGCGGTCATGGCCTTGCTCTCGGCCAGACGGGCAGCCAGCTTGCGGGGCAACTCGCCGCGCTCGGCGGTCTCATCAACATGGGCGGGGATAAGGTGCTCGGGTTCGATACCAATCTGGTTGAGAAGGGCCAGCCGCCGCGGGGAAGCCGATGCCAAAATCAGTTCAGGGCGGCTTGCCATGTTCAGCTAGGCTCCCGGATTTTTCTGGTCAGGCATCAAAACCATTCCTGAAGTCTATTTGAAGCGATAGGTGATGCGGCCCTTGGTGAGATCATAGGGCGTCATTTCCACCAGCACCTTGTCCCCTGCAAGCACACGAATGCGGTTCTTGCGCATGCGCCCGGCGGTGTGCGCTATGATTTCGTGCTCGTTCTCCAGCTTCACACGAAAGGTCGCGTTGGGTAACAATTCAACGATCACGCCCGGAAATTCGAGCAGTTCTTCCTTTGCCATTCTTTCTCCTGATGTCGCTCCGAGAGGCAGATGAACTGCCATTCCGGGGCCTGACTTGACACGGCGTGTAATCTACAGGACTTGGAGCTGGTTGGAAACCGCTTCAAACCATAGATTCCATGCGCTCGCCAATACGCCTTTTTAAGCCGTCCCGCAACTGATGATACGCGGAAAGCCTGATTTGGGAAGACCCTTCCACCAGAGTTGGATCCTCGGTTACCCAGTGCTCGATTGCTCCGGCCTCGAGCGTTCTTTTCGAAACAGCCTCCCTGGCTTCGCCGGAAAGCGTTATAACAAGGTCAAACCTTGTCGCCACCAGTTCATCCAACGTATGGGGGGTGTGCACTGACATATCAACCCCAAGCTCCTCCATCGCCCGGTGCACGAATCCATCCGCCCTGCCCGAACGCGCGCCGGCCGAGCGGGCGATGAGCCTTCCCGGGAACAGATATCTGGCCAGCGCCGCTGCCATGGGCGAGCGCACCGAGTTCATCGAGCAGACAAACAAAATGGTGGGCAGCTGGCTGTCGCGCTCGTCGATGCGCGCGGCATAGGGCTGAATAGCGCAAAGCAGCGTGAACAGGCGCCTTGCGGTGTTCATGTCCATTTCCAGCTTGTTGGTGAGGCGCTGGCGCAAAAAGTCGGCGGCGTCATTGTGCAACCCGCGGCGCCCCATATCCACAGCTTCAATATGCATGGCCGGTGCATTTTTGATGGCTTCGTAATAGTTTTCCCGCACGCGGAAATAGTCCCTGATCAGCCCCCTGAACGGGGATAGGGAAAGATAATGGGCAGCGATGGGTTCAAAGCTCTGGGGGTGGCGCACATCAAACACCACATGGTTGCCGGTGATGGACAGATGCAGGGCAAAAGGTCCGGTCGCGCCTACCCGTGCCGGATGAAACGCGTTTTCCTCCAGCAGGTCAAATATGGCGATGCGGCGCTCGTGTACTTCATCGGGGTCAATGGAGATTATGGTATTCGGGTCGAGCGTGACGGAGGCAATGAAATCTGTTTTTTTGTCGAATGTCGGCTCACTCATCAAAGGCTACCGGTTCAGCCGGATTGAGACCGAGCGCGCGTGAGCCTCAAGCCCTTCGGATTGCGCCAGCGTGCGGGTTGCCTTGGCCAAACCGGCCAGGGCACCGGATGTGCAGCCAAGAAGCGATGTGCGTTTCATAAAGTCCATCGTACCCAGCCCCGAAGCAAACCGCGCAGTGCGGTCGGTGGGAAGCACGTGATTTGAGCCGCCCACATAATCGCCAATGGCCTCGGGAGTGTTGTGGCCCATGAAAATTGCTCCGGCATGAGCAATTGCGGGCAGAACCGTTTCGGGGTCGTCCAGCGCCAACTCCAGATGTTCGGGAGCGAGCCGGTTGCTCAATTCGGCCGCGCATGCGACATCGGGAACCACAATGATAGCACCCAAATCCGCCCAACCCCGCCTGGCAAGAGTGCTGTGGGGCAATGTGGACAATTGGCGTTTCACTTCGCCTTCAACGGATTCCGCGAGTGATGGAGAGGTTACAATGGCGATGGCGCGCGCGCCGGCCCCATGCTCGGCCTGTGCCAGCAGGTCAGCGGCAACCCAAGCCGGATTGGCGGAGTGGTCGGCAATCACCACAATTTCTGAAGGTCCCGCAATCATATCAATCCCCACGCTGCCGAACAACTGGCGCTTGGCTTCAGCCACATAGGCGTTTCCCGGACCGACAATCTTGTCAACCGGGGCGACAGTGCTCGTTCCATAGGCCAGCGCACCCACTGCCTGGGCGCCCCCAACGCGGTAGATTTCGCTGACCCCGGCAATGCGGGCCGCCGCCAAAACCGCCGGATTTATTTCTCCTCTGGGGGTGGGAACGGCCATGGCGATGCGCCTCACTCCGGCCACCCGGGCAGGAACGGCGTTCATGAGAACCGAAGAGGGATAGGATGCAAGACCGCCCGGCACATAAAGGCCCGCCGCATCAACCGGCGTCCATATGGTGCCAAGGGTCACCCCGAGTTCATCAGTATAGGTTTGGTTTTTCGGGATTTGTTTTTCGTGGTGCGAACTGATGCGCTGGTGAGCGAATTCGAGTGCTTCAACCACCTCGCGACCGGTCTGGGCCACTGCCTCGTCGATTTCTTCATCGGAAAACCGAAGTTGATCCGGTTTGAGCGCAACAGCGTCAAATTTTCTGGTCAATTCCAGCACCGCCCGGTCGCCGCGCCGGCGCACGTCGGCCAATATCCCGGTCACCACCTGGCGGGTCTTGAGCGCGTTCTCTTCGTCCTTTCGCACCAGAGCGGCAAAATCCTCTTCAAACCCCTTGTCGGTGGTGTTCAGGCGGGTTGACATGGAACGGGTCTCTCAATCGTCGTCAAAACTGTGGCTGGGGGTTGCCTTTGCGGCCCAGCTTGCCCCCAGGTCGCGCATACGCGCCTCAAGGCAATCTACCTTGAGCCGGATGGTTCCGCCACCGGCAAATGTAAGCATGGTGGTGCCCGCAGGTGCGTCATCTGGCGAAAAACCGATGGACAGCAATTCCAGAATGCCGTCCTGAGCCTCAAGATTTATGCCTGTCGAGGCAATATCTCTCACATGATCGAAATGCAGGGCACACCGGCGGCGCTCTCCGTTTCCCGCACGCCTGTTGCCCGCGTTTACACCTTTTTCCCAGACGTAACGGTTCATGATGCAGGCGAAACGGGCGTCCGACTTGGCAAAGCCCATGTCGCCAACCCGCACCACAGCGTCCTGCATGTGGGCGGAAATAACCTGAAGGTCATCTTCATCCAGGGCGAGCAGTTTCAGGTCGGTCATGGCGTGTTATCCTCGCGTAATATCTTGTGTTTCCGGCGCCAGAGCTCCGGTCCGGTTCGAGGCGGGGAAGCGTGAGGGTGCCAGCGTCAATTCCGGTGTTCAATCCCTGAGCCGGTTTATTTCGGCACCGCATCTGGAAAGCTTGTCCTCAAGTCTCTCAAACCCCCGGTCCAGATGATAAATTCGGTTAACAATGGTTTCGCCCTTTGCAGCAAGCCCGGCGATCACCAGTGACACCGATGCTCTCAAATCGGTGGCCATGACCTGAGCGCCCTGAAGTTCGGGGACGCCTTTTACAGTGGCAACCTGGCCCTCAACAGAGATCTGCGCTCCGAACCGGGCCAGTTCAGCCACATGCATGAAGCGATTTTCAAATATGGTTTCCCGTATTTTTGCGGTTCCCGTGGAACGGGTCATCAGCGCCATATACTGGGCTTGCAGGTCGGTGGGAAATCCGGGAAAGGGTTGCGTTTCAACATCAACCGCCCGCGCGCGCTGACCGCTGGCGATGACCCGAAGCCCCCCCTCCTCCTCTTCAAGAGCAACGCCGGTAAGTTCAAGCACGTCAAGCGCAGCGCGCAGGTTTTCCGGGCGGGCATTGGCCAGCAGCACATTTCCTCCCGTCATCGCCACCGCAAAGGCATAAGTGCCGGTTTCAATGCGATCCGGCAGTACATCGAACACCGCTCCGTGCAGACTTTCGACTCCCTCCACAACCAGACGGGGACTGTCAATGCCTGAAATCTTTGCTCCCATTGCAATAAGACAACGCGCCAGATTGCCTACTTCGGGCTCCTGTGCCGCATTTTCAATTATTGTGGTTCCCCTGGCAAGGGTTGCTGCCATCATCACCACATGGGTTGCTCCCACAGAGACCTTGGGAAAACGCAGTTTGGCACCCACCAACCCCCCGCGCGGAGCCTTTGCCACAACATAGCCTTCGTCAATTTCAATCTCGGCGCCAAGCGCGCTAAGGCCATCGAGAAAAAAGTCAACCGGACGGGTGCCAATGGCGCAGCCACCGGGCAGGGAAACTCTTGCTTCATGCTCCCGGGCCAGCAAGGGACCAATCACCCAGAAACTGGCTCTCATTGCCGAGACCAGTTCATAAGGGGCGCAGGTGTCGCTGATTACCGGGGTGCTGAACTCCAGGCATTGTCCGCTCAACTCGTCACTGCCCGGGGCAGGCTGCGCGGTTATGTCAACGCCGTGATTTTCCAGTATGAGCTGAAGCTGACGTACGTCCGCCAGGCGCGGCACGTTGTTGAGAACCAGCTTCTGTGAGGTGAGAAGCGAGGCTATCATCAATGGCAGGGCAGCGTTCTTGGCGCCCGAAATCGGAATCACGCCATCAAGTTTATTGCCCCCGACAATCCTTATGCGATCCATCATCTCCAAGCCCGCTGTGTGCTTCACGCCCTTTGTCGGTTTCCGGCGTGACATGTTTTGAAACACGTAGCTATCTCACTTGGGGTCAACGCGCAATCGTATCAAGTCCGGCATTCAATATAGTGCCGGGATAGGTTGGTTTTTACGAACCTTGCTTTTGGACGGAATTGCGCTTCCTGGTTTGCGCCTTTCTCTTGCGCAGGTTTTCGCGCAGCTTTGCAGCCAGTTTCTGTTCCTTTGAAAGGGGAGGTTTTGTTTTTTTCATGGGCTGCGAGAAACCGCATAACAAACAGACAATACAGGCTTCCATTCAAACGGGGCCGATTTTTGAGGTCAACCGCTCAGCAAAAGCTTATGGGGTTTTTGACCTTGCGTCCAGTCGGTGCCTATGGCAGTAACGGCCCGGTTTTCATCTGCATCCGAAGCCGGATGCAGCGCGCAAACCTGATGATCGTGCTGCTGTAGCTCAGGGGTAGAGCACTCCCTTGGTAAGGGAGAGGCCGAGAGTTCGAATCTCTCCAGCAGCACCATTTTTGCATCTCGCGCTGGTTCGCATTGATTGAGCTTCGCCTTGTCCAAAAAACCGGTGACCACTTTTTGGGGCTCAGCCGTTGCTCACGCTCCGATGGGACGCCACACGGGTGGCGGCTCGCGCTGAAGCTCGCTGGCGTGCTCGAGAGTTCTTTCTCAAACGGCACTATTCTTTGAGTTCGCGCTGGTTCCTGCTCTTGAGCACTTACCAGCCGCATCCGGGGGAAACCGGTCCACAGCTGACGTCATGCGGGAGTGGGCTCAAGCTGGTAATACTTTGTGACCAAGTCACAGACCCGATGCGCACAAACATGCTCAAAGAGGCCATGACGCTTCACAACAAAAGGAGTTTTTTTGATGTTCAAGAACAATATGGGCACCCTGGACCGGATTCTGCGTCTTGTGCTGGGGGCTGTTCTTGTCGGGGTCTTTTTCATGTTCCCCGACGCCGGATGGCGCTGGCTTGCTCTCATCGGCATTGTTCCGCTGGCTACCGCAATCATTGGTTCCTGTCCGATTTACTCGATTTTTGGTCTTAGCACCTGCACTGTCAAAAAGTCCTGAGCCCGGAACAAAACAAGGGGGGAGGCTGACAGGACCGCCCCCCAGGCATCTTGCCGCGGGGAGCTTGGCGTGCGTAGCCAGGTTTCCAGTTACCATGAGTTCACGAGCCCCGAACAGGGCATTGCCGTGTTGATTTCAATCGCGGGTGTGCTCTGGTCGGTTTTTTTGTCCAGAGATTGCTGCGCTGAAGTGGAGGAAGAAACAGCAGGTACTGCCTGATCGTTTCCGCGTTTTTTCAGAGCAAATAACTGTATTCCTGGTCATTGGGAAAAAATCGAACCTGCGCGAGTTGGCAAAAATGCCGTGGATGGGCCTTCCCTTCCAGGTCACCCCGGTATTGTTCCGCACCAGTATTTCAGGTGGGTTCAGGCTGAGGGAGCGGCAGTCCCGTCCGGGTGAGGCTCCACAAAAGTTCCGGCAAGAATTGCGGTCGTGAACGCATAGGAATTGATACCTATGTCGTAGCTGAACATGCCATCGAACAGCCCGAATATTGCGCTGCCGGACACAACAATCACCGCAACATAAACACGGTGGGCATTGAACCTGTCCCCTCGCCTCAGATTGGTAAACGGCGCAGCCAGCAGTGCCAGATAACCGAGCATGCCAAAAATCCCGGCGGCAGCGGAAAAACCCAGAAAATCGTTGTGCACATGGGGCCATTTCGCGGCTATTCTTTTATTCAGAACCCCTGTTGCCGGCCGCCTGCCGGTTAATTGTTCGGCAGACTTGGCGGGGGTGTTGGCCCAGCCGTGGCCGACAATCGGCGATTCGGTAAACGCCCTCCAGGCACCCTTGTAGAGGTCGATTCTGATCTGCGTGCCCCATTGCTCGGACCTGCCCGTGCTCATGACCTGCGTGATCACACCAAAGGTCTCTGCCACCCTTGGAAGCTTGAAATCGCGCAGGGAAAAAATCGAAATTCCCAGCACCAGCGCCAGCACCAGAGCAAATGCCCCACGAACCGCCCAGCGCCAGCCCTCAGGCTGTCTGAAGAAATAGAGCAATGCAGCAAGTACAAAAAATGGAATAGCGATCAGTGTACCTCGGGAGCCGGATAAAACCGTTCCGGCAATCCCCAGCAACGGCCCGGCAAGATAGATAAAGCGCCACTGCGCGTTCGAAAGAAAAAGGCCCGGAAGGGCCATGAAGCCGAAAATGAGGATGATATGAGCATACATGTTGGGATTGTTGAACATGCCAGAAGCACGCGCCATGCCGGACATTCCCACATTGAGCACTCCAAACAGGGCTCCAAGGAAACTGCCCAGGAGCGCGATATTGACTATGATCAGGGGCCAGGGTCCGCCCGCGTGACGCCGGGCCAGCAGATAGACCGGAATGGCAAGCGGCAACGCGATGAAGTTGAAAACAAATCGCATATCCCAGGGCTCTTTGGCATTGATGGCAAACATCAGTGAAAGCACAAAAAATACAACGAGAAAAATTGCCAGCCCGGGTTCCTGTTTGAGGAGTTCGCGCACCGGGGCCGGGAATACAGCAAAAACAGCCAGCATTGCCACAACCAGCGAAGCACCGCTGCCAACGCTGCCAAAGCTGACCGGTGCCACCAGAAGTGAAAACAGCAGAAGCCACCAGAGGCTTCGTGTCATCTGGGATTTTCTGCCGACCAATCGGTCGCCGAGCGCTGCCCCGCCAGGATGCCTGTTCACAATGTTCCCCGCCCCGTCCTGCTTATGTTCTTAACCGCCCTGAAAAGCTTTTCGTCCCGGTAGTGCAGAAGCGAACTGGGCTTGTCGGGTTGGCGGCGTGTTTGTTTCCAATTGGTGCTTATACCCCGAAAATGCCAGAAGGAACAAACCGGTTTTTCGGTGCTCCTTCGCTCTGGCGCGCCCATGATGCGATGCCAGTAGGGGAAAATGTTCAGGTTCTCGACCCAGTCATTCCTAGGGTTCAGAGCCCATTTCTTCGGACACAGAAATCTGGAAGGGTCACGGCGCATGTAGGAAAAATCCCCATGCCGAAAGCCCTGGGCGTGCGCGTACCCGGAACGATCGGGGGCAATAACCGCTTCAACCCACTTCCCTGAAAGCGAGGCAACGCCATACGACGCGGTTTGTGTCAGCTTGAAAATATCGCTGCCGGCAACCGGCGCCACCAGTTCATCGACATCACAGTTCAGAATGGCCTCCGCCCTCATCCCCAGACGGCGCAATACAAGCCCCATCGAACTTATTTGCAAAAAATGGGCCCAATAATGGTAAGTGAAAACACGGCTGTCGGTGCGCCCGAACCGATAGGGCCATGAAAAGAGCACCAGCCTTTTCAGCCCCTCTATCCGGGTGACAGCCTGTTCCAGTTCTTCGTGCCCATACAAATTCGAGCCATTGTCGAACAGAACGACACTATCGGCATGGTGGTGGCGCACATGATAGGCGACCCAGTCGCTTATCCAGCGCAGTTCGTTGTTTTTGTTCATGGAGAACAGAATGCGTGCGCCCGCGAACTTCTCCACCAGGCTGGGCTGGACGGCAAACCGGTAAAGTTCCCCGGAAAAATTCATTTCGACATGGGTCGTATCGGTTGGCGCATCGGCCAGCCTTGTGGTCATGGTCGAGCGAGAGGGGAAAAACTCCGCTTTCAACTCAACGCCCGAGGGTTTGGCGACAAAGCGTGCTTGCTTATAATGCTCGGCCAGGTTCAGCGGGGGCGGACCGACAAGCAGAATATCCGCGCCCCCGTGATGCCAGAAGCAATCATAAAACAACGCCTTGTCTTCGAATTGCTCATAAAAGCTGAGTGGCCTCTTACGGCCCGGGGCCCGGGGTCGGCGGCGGAGTCGGGCTTTGTCCGCAAGGAATACAGCGCTGTGGGCGGGGCGGTAAACCTGCACTCCTTTACCTGCGCTCATAAGTTTCCCCGGGGGCACCAAACAGTTCGACTATCGCCGCAATTCGCCGCCGGTGGCTTTTTCCACCGCGGCGATGATGCGGGCAGATACCGCCTCTATCTCTTCGTCGGTCAGGGTCTTGTCCCGGGGTTGCAGGGTCACCTCAATGGCCATTGATTTTTTGCCCTCCCCCAGGGATTTTCCCTCAAACACATCAAACAGACTAACTTCGGAAACAAGGTTTTTGTGGGCTGAACGCGCAGCCTTTAACAAAGCTCCCGCCGGCACGTCCGTGTCGACAATGAAGGCAAAATCGCGGCTCAGCGGCATCAGATCCGACAGATTAAGAGCCGGTTTTGCCCGGGTCTGTTTTTTGCGGGGATTTGGCAACGCTTCAAGGTCGATTTCAAATGCCACAACCGGACCGGTCAAATCAAGTTCCGTCAATCGCAAGGGGTGAAGTTCACCGAACCAGCCCAGAATGTTTTTTGGCCCCAGTTGCACCCGCCCCCCCCGGCCCGGATGAGCCCAGTCGGCAGGTTCCGCCACCAGCTGGGTTTTGTCCATGTCAATGCCCAGAGCATTGAGCAGCGCGGCCATGTCGGCCTTGACGTCAAAAATATCGACCGCACCTGCGGAACTCTGCCAGTGGCGGCCACTGCCCAAAAGACCGGCAGTACCGGTGCGAATGCCCGAAGCAAAACTGCGCTGGCCCTCCGGGGTGTCATCGGCAAAAACCTGCCCCACTTCGAACAATGCCAGGTCGGTGAACGAGCGGTTGGCGTTGCGTTGGGCCGCCCCCAGCAGTCCAGGCAATAGCGAGGGGCGCATATCGGTGAGGTCGGAGGCGATGGGATTGGCCAGTTTCAGGGCCCCATTGCCGCCGCCAAACTTTCTTGCCTGCTGTTCCGACACGAACGACCAGGTGACCGCCTCATCCATGCCGCGGGCCGCCAGCGCCCGGCGGGCAATGCGCCGCCGGTTCTGAATGGGGGTAAGCATTTTTTTTGCCACTCCGGCCAGCCGTTCCAGCGGCTCCACCGGAACCTTGTCGAGCCCAACAATGCGCATGACCTCTTCCACAAGGTCAGCCTTGATGGCGACGTCGGAGCGCCAGGATGGCACCGCAACCTTGATGGTGTCGCTCGATCCCGCGCTCCAGAAGCCAAGCAGCTTGAGCACGGCCCTGGCTTCGGGGGCGCTGATGGAAAGCCCGGTCAGGCGTTTGATTTCGGACAGGGGAAAATCAATGACCTTTTCTTCAATGTCGATATTGCCCGCAATAGCTGGCTCGCACGGCTCCCCCCCGCAGATGTCGCGCACCATTTTGCTCGCCAGTTCAAGGCCGGGTTTGACAAAGGCCGGATCGACCGTGCGCTCAAAGCGATAGCGCGCATCCGAGACGATGCCGGTCTTGCGCCCGGTGGCGGCGATGACCATCGGGTCGAACCAGGCGCATTCAATCAGCACATTGGTGGTTTCCTCGGTACAACCGGTTGAAACTCCGCCCAGAATGCCGCCAAGGCCGAGCACGCCATTGTCGTCGGCAATGACGCACATGGTTTCATCCACTTCATGGGGCTTGTCATCGAGCCCGTCAAATTTCTCGCCCGTAACGCCCATGCGCGCATGCACGGTGCCGGTGAGCTTGTCGGCGTCATAGACATGAAGCGGGCGGCCCCGGTCATAGGAAATGTAGTTGGTGATATCAGCCAGGGCGTTGATGGGTCTGAGGCCGATGGCGCGGAGGCGCGCCTGAAGCCATTCCGGCGAGGGGCCGTTCCTGACATTTTTTATCAGCCGCCCGGCAAACATCCTGCACGCTTGGGGCTCGTCCGGGCCAAAACGCAACTCAATGGGCACGGGCGTGGGGCCGGCGGTGGCGGGAACGGGCGCGACCGAGCCATCTTTCAGGTCACCGACCCCGGCGGCGGCAAGCTCGCGGGCCAGCCCGAAAACCCCAGTGCAATCCCCCCGGTTGGGGGTGAGTTCGACCTCGATAACCACGGAATTGAGCCCCGCATATTCGGCGTACTTTTCGCCCAGCGGCGCATCCTCAGGAAGCTCGATAATGCCGTCATGTTCGTCCGAAATCATCAACTCGCGTTCCGAGCACAGCATGCCGTTGCTCTCTTCGCCGCGAATGACGCCCTTTTGCAAGGTAAAATCGGTGCCCGGAATATAGGTTCCGGCCGGGGCAAAAACCCCCTTCATTCCGGTTTTGGCGTTGGGTGCGCCGCACACGACCTTGACCGGCTCGCCTTTACCCGTATCGACCATGCACACCTTGAGCCGGTCGGCATTGGGATGTTTTTCAGCCGAAATCACCCGCGCGATGGTGAAGGCTGCAAGTGCCTCCCCCTGATCCTCAACCGCCTCGACCTCGGTGCCGGTCATGGTCAGCGTATCAACGATCTGCTCAACGGATGCTTCGGTCTCAAGATGCTCCTTGAGCCAGTCAATGGTGAATTTCATGAATAAGATCCGGTCGTACTTTCTTGTTTTGGCAGTCTTGAATTCAATTCAAACAATTTGGTCAGCACGTTGGCAAATCCACGCGCGTCGTCGATGGCCTTGTGGGTATGGGGCACATCGCCATACCATTCTAGCGGCACCCTCTGCATGCCCCAGTTCAGATAGTCCTCTCCCCTTAGCGTACCGGCCATCGTGTAAAGGCAGACCCCGCCACCACGAAAAAGCTGCCGCTGGCCGTTGAACGGGCCACCAAGAGCACGGGTATGGGCAAAACTGTCCAGATAATGGTCCATCCACGGTCCGTCAAACATGATGGGGGCAGCGCAGAATACCTTTTCGTTCGGAAGACTTTCAACCCAGCCCACATAGCGCAGTATCTCGGATCTCACCGGTTTGGGGTTGGTGGTTGCAGCCCTGTAGGCCTCCGGGAACCCCTCCCACCATTTGCTCGTTGCCGGATCGGGCGCGCGGCTCTCGCGGCGCTCCAGAACGCTTTCGAACTCATCAACAACTGTGCCGTCATAGGTCATGGCCACACTGGCGAACGAGAGCATGGAGTTGCGCAAGGGGGAATGGCCATCGGTTTCAATGTCGGTGACAACGAAGGTCACGGGGGTGGCGGATGCGTGGGTCATGTCACGATAACCTCGCTGCTGTCATTGCGAGCACCTGCAAGGTGCGTGGCAATCCAGAAAATACGGTCGAACAAAAGAAATCTGGATTGCTTCGTCGCTGCGCTTCTCGCAATGACGGTGGCAAAACTCCGCCTCCTTCGACAGGTTCAGTATGAGGGTTGCAATCTTCACCCGCACCGTCCCGGCCTCTTGCGCCGCGACCTCGTTGCCACAAGCCAGAAGACCCCGGAGTAAATCCGGGGTGGCGCGGTGAGATGAGTGCAATGCAAACTCCCTCCCCCTTCGCGGGGAGGGCTGGGGTGGGGGTGGGATAGTTCATCAAGAGCTCAACCCCCCGAAAAGGGTTGGCATATCCAGCGGACGGAAGCCGTAATGGTCGAGCCATCTCTTATCGGCATCGAAAAATGCCCTGAGGTCCGGCATGCCGTATTTCAGCATGGCCAGCCGGTCGATGCCCAGCCCCCAGGCAAAACCCTGGTAGATGTCGGGGTCGAGCCCGGCGTTTCGCAGCACATTGGGGTGCACCATGCCGCACCCCAGAATCTCCATCCAGTCGGTGCCGGTACCGATTTTAACTTCACTGCCGGAGCGCTCGCACTGCACATCGACCTCCATTGAAGGTTCGGTGAAGGGGAAAAAATGCGGGCGGAAGCGGGTGACGACATTTTCGACTTCAAAAAATGTCTTGAGAAATTCTTCCAGAACCCAGCGCAACTGACCGATATGGGAGCTTTTATCAATCACCAGCCCCTCGACCTGATGGAACATGGGGGTATGGGTCTGGTCACTGTCGCAGCGATAGGTGCGCCCCGGAATGATGATGCGGATCGGGGGTTCCTCTTTCTCCATGGTGCGGATTTGCACCGGAGAGGTGTGGGTGCGTAAAACCTTGCGCTCCCCATTCTCATCCGGGTTGAAGAAAAACGTATCGTGCATCTCGCGGGCCGGATGCCCTTCAGGAAAATTCAGCGCGGTGAAATTATAATAGTCGGTTTCGATGTCCGGCCCTTCGGCAAGGGCAAAACCCATATCGGAAAAAATCGCGGTGATTTCGTCAATCACCTGAGAGATCGGGTGGATGCGCCCCTGTGCCAGAGGCCCGGGGCGAACGGGCAGGGTTATATCCAGGCGCTCGGAGGCCAGCCTCTTTTCCAGTTCCGCCTTTTTAAGCTCGGCGCTGCGTGTCTCCACGGCGGCGGCAATGTCGTTTTTCAGTCCGTTGATTGCCGGACCGGCGACCTTGCGCTCGTCCGGTGTCATTTTGCCCAGCGTGGCCAGCAGGGCGGAAACCGAGCCCTTTTTGCCCAGCGCCCTGACCCGCAGATTATCAAGCGCCTGCAAATTGTCAGCAGCAGCAATATCGGCGCTGATCTGATCGCGTAAATTTTCGATGGTTTTGAGGTCTGCCATTGCGGGTCCGATTAGAAAAAGAAACTGAACAAGGTTATAAACACGAAAAGGCCCTGCGCCAGTCCGTAAATTACGGCCACGTGGCACAAGGCTTGTTTTTCGGCCTCAGTTAAGCTTGAGGATCTGCCGTGAATAAAGGGAGGTGAGACCCTCAGGCAGAAATGCGGTTGTGGGTCGTTTTTTCGACCGGCTCAAGATAGCCAAGCGCTGCCTTGGCCTGCGCAACAAGCGCGGCGAAGGCCTCCGGCTCACGCACGGCCAGATCGGCCAGCACCTTGCGATCTACCGCAACCTCAGCCTTGCTGAGGCCGTCGATAAATCGGCCGTAGGTCAACCCGTGTTCACGGGCGGCGGCATTGATGCGCTGGATCCACAGGGCGCGGAAATTGCGCTTGCGCCTCTTGCGGTCGCGATAGGCATATTGGCCGGCTTTTTCCACCGCCTGCTTGGCAACACGGAAAGTGTTCTTGCGGCGACCGTAATAGCCCTTGGCCTGGTCGATTACTTTTTTGTGGCGGGCGTGCGCGGTGACGCCTCTTTTGACGCGGGACATCTCTTATGCTCCAAAAAGGGGTAAACTAGCGATTATAGGGCATGTAGCTTTTGACGGTGCGGGCGTCCGCATCGCAAAGAACAGAGGTGCCACGGTTCTGGCGGATATATTTGGCGTTGTGGCTTATCAGGCGGTGACGCTTGCCGGCAACGCCGGCAATGACCTTGCCGGTCGCTGTGACCTTGAAGCGCTTTTTGGCGCCGGATTTTGTCTTCAGTTTTGGCATTTTGCTTTTCCTTGCGACCCTTCCGAAAAACGGGGGTAAGAGAGCTGTTTTGGGTTGCCACGGCATGCCTTTTGGGCCGGACCACCCGGTTTGAACTGCTGCGTTATAGGGGCAGACAAGGCGGGACGCAAGCCATTTGCGCGCCCCTGTCCCGGTTTGGAAAACTTATCGCGCGACGGGTCCGCCGGCCCGGGCCCAGGCACCGATGCCACCGCTCAGGTTGGCAACGCTTTCGTACCCCATGCGGATCAGTTGCAGACCGGCCGCGCCGGAGCGCGCGCCTGATGCGCACACCAGAATGATGCGCTTGCCTGCATTTGCAGCGGGAAGCGAGCCGGTGCCATCGGGCCGGGCATGGTTGGCAAACTCGTTGAGCGGGGCAACGATGGCGCCCTTGATGGTGCCGGAGGCGGAAACCTCGCCATGACCGCGCACATCGACAAAAACCGTATCGGCGTCGCCGTGGAACTGGACGGCGGAGGGGCCGGAGATATTTTCCAGCTTCGGGCCGGAATTGGAAGAAAACATGGAGGCAAGGGAGGATAAGCTCATGGGATGAGGTGTCTTTCTTTTTTGGTTTGGGATGAGTGTTATCTAGTCAGAAGGACTATCTGGAGAGATCCATGTCCGGGTTTTTCACTGTGACCGGCACCAGCAGGTAGTGCACACCGTTCTGCTCGGCCTTGGGGAAACGTCCAGCGCGGATATTGACCTGAATGGAGGGCAAGAGCAGCCGGGGCACGTCCAGCTTGGCGTCGCGTTCGTGGCGCATGGCCTTGAACTGTTCAAGCGTGGTGCCGTCCTTGATGTGCACATTGTTTTTCTGGGCGGCAACGGTGGTTTCCCAGGCGTGTTCATCGCGCCCCGGGGCCTTGTAGTCGTGGCACATGAACAGGCGGGTTTGTTCGGGCAGGCTGAGGATTTTGTGGATGGAGTTGAACAATTGCTCGGCGTCACCACCGGGAAAATCCACCCGGGCAGTGCCGAAGTCGGGCATGAACATGGTGTCACCAACAAAAACCGCGTCCTCGACCTTGTAGCATATGTCGGCAGGGGTGTGGCCGGGTGTATAGAGCACCTCCACATCAAGCTCGCCGATTTTGAAATGCTCGGCGTCGGCAAACAGATGGTCAAAATCGCTGCCATCGGTTTTCAGGTCGGTGGCGTTGAATTTGGGGCGGAAAATTTCCTGCACCTTGGTGATGTTTTCCCCGATACCGATTTTCGCGCCGGTCAGCGCCTTTATCATGGGCGAGCCGGACAGGTGGTCGGCATGAGCGTGGGTTTCCAGCGTCCAGATGACTTTGAGGCCAAGCTCTCTGGCGCGCGCCAGCATCGTATCAACCGAGCGGGTATCCACGGTGCCTGAATTCTGATCGTAGTCCAGTACGGGATCAATGATGGCCGCAACTCCCGCTTCCCTGTCAGCCACGATGTAGGAGATGGTGTTGGTGGCCTCGTCAAAAAATGCTTCAATGAACGGGGTTCTGGCTGGCATCTGGTCGGTCTCCCTGAAAAATCCCGTAGTGTCACTGACCCCACAAGGACGGATTGAATGTTGACTTATATATTAGCCTTGTCTTATATATCAAGAAGAAAATTCAAAAAAGGCACAAGATGATTGATTTGAGCGTTAACGTTGAGGCCCTTGAAGCCAAGG
>DROE01000123.1 GCA_011322005.1 Devosia sp. | reverse complement strand
ATTCTGGGGGCAGGGGCGTTCAACAATTTCCTCGCTCTTGCCCGCGTGCCCCAGTTTGTCGCCGGGTTCATCACCACGCAAGGATTTTCCCCCTGGGCCGTGCTGGCGGCGATATTGCTGCTCTATCTGGTGTTCGGCACGCTGATGGATTCCCTCTCCATGATACTGCTGACGGTTCCCATATTTTACCCCATTGTCATCCAGCTTGATTTTGGCCTGTCCCCGGCCGAATTCGGCCTGTGGTTCGGCATCCTCATTCTGGTGGTGGTTGAAGTGGGGCTGATAACGCCGCCCGTGGGGATGAACCTGTTTATCATCAACAAAATGTCCCCCGGCACCAGTCTGGGCGAAACCTACAGGGGCGTGCTCCCCTTCGTGGCCTCCGATATTATTCGCGTTATATTGCTGGTCTCTGTGCCCGCTATCAGCCTGTTTCTGGTGCGCCTTCTGGGCTGAACCGGCAGGCAACCCCATCGCAGCCCGTGCCTGCACGCCGTTTTCTGCTGGCTTGTGCCCTGTCCATGAGCTATTGCCAGTTCCACAGGCTTGAGAGCATTCAGGAGTGACTGACATGAAACGCCTCTCCACCATCGTTTGGGCAGCCATTGCTTTTTTGACCATCGCCAGCGCAGCCGGTGCGCAGGAATACACCCTGCGCCTGCACCATTTCCTGCCCGCTACCTCCACGATCCCCGCAAAAGGATTGGCCCCGTGGGCCGCACGCATTGAAGAAGCCTCTGAGGGCCGTCTCAAAATCGAACTCTACCCTTCCATGCAACTGGGTGGCGCGCCTCCCCAATTGTTTGACCAGGCCAAAGACGGTGTCGTTGACATCATCTGGACGGTGCTTGGTTATACCCCGGGCCGTTTCCCCAAATCCGAGGTGTTCGAAACCCCTTTCATGGTCACCAATGGCCAGGATACTTCCCGCGCCTTTCAGGAATATGTTGAGACCTACGCCATGGACGAGTTTTCCGGCGTAAAACTCATAGCCGCCCACACTCACGGCCCCGGCCTCTTTCACATGAAAGAACCGCTCAATTCCCTTGAGGACCTTGCCGGCACCAAGGTGCGCGGCGGCTCGCGCATCATCAGCCAGATGCTGGCCAATCTGGGAGCCGAGCCCATCGGCATGCCGCTGCCATCGGTGCCCGAAGCCCTGACTACCGGTGTCATCAGCGGCACAACCATTCCCTGGGAGGTGACTACCGCCTTTCGTATCAGCGAACTGGTGGGTACCCATACAGGCTTTTCCGGCACCAACGGCCTTTACACCCAGACTTTCGCCCTGGTGATGAATGAGGCTTCCTACAACGGCCTGCCCGAGGACCTGCGCGCCATCATTGACGCAAATTCCGGGGCCGGCCTGGCGGCACAGTTCGGCGCTGCCATGGACGCCGGGGATATCATCGGTCGCAAAGTCGCACAGGACAGGGGCAATTTGATAATCACGCTCGACGAGGCAGAAACCGAACGCTGGAAACGGGCGGCCCAACCCACAATTGATAACTGGATTGCCCAAGTCCCCGACGGGCAAATGCTTTATGATGCTGCCAAGGCGCTGGTGGCGAAATATAGCCAATGACGCCGGGACACCGACCGATGAAAAAACGCGGACCGGTGAAAAGATGAACACCGGTATCAACGACATTCCCCCTTAACCTGGCCGCGCTGGCGCTGTTGGCCATCCCGGTAATTCTGCTGCTCTTTCGCTGGAAGCTGGAGGCGGGCAAAAGCATCTATGCGTTGTCGCGCATGCTGCTTCTAGTTGTCATGGTGATGCTGTTCAGCACCGCTGGCCTTTCCACAGCGATTTTCCTCACTTTGTCCAAAAAGCATATTCAGCTATTGTATGGACCTCACCCCGCATCCTGACCGCCACCTTCCCATTGAGGTGATTCTTGTTGGATCTTTCCAGCCTGCAGTTGTTTTACTTCGTGCTCGCTGCCGCTCTGATCGGGTTTACCAAAACCTCGGTTGGCGGTGTTGGTATTCTGGCCGTGCTGCTGTTGGCGCTTGCGTTTCCGGGCAAGGCTTCGCCCGGCATCATGCTGCCCATGCTAGTCGTCGCTGACCTTATGGCGGTAATTTATTACCGGCGTGATTGCCAGTGGCATATTCTATTGAGAATTTTCCCCGCAGCGGTTGTTGGCATCGTCATTGGTTTTTTTATCGTCGACCTGTTGCCGGCAGAGGTTTTTGAGCGCGCCATCGGCGCTATTATCCTGATAATGCTGTTCATATCCCTGTTGCTCGACTATTCCAGGCTCAAACCCAAAGGCGGCAAGTTCGCCACAGCTTTTGTTGGTCTTGCCGCCGGTGCCGCCTCGATGATTGCCAACGCCGCCGGCCCCATTTTTAGCATTTTCCTGCTCCAGATGGGTTTGACCCGGGAAAAATTCGTCGGCACCCGCTCTTGGTATTTTCTGGTGCTCAATATTATCAAGGTGCCCTTTTCGGTGAATCTGGGGCTTATCACCACCGACACGCTCAAGCTCAACCTTGCGGCGGTACCCATAATTCTGTTGGGGGCATTTGTCGGGGTCAAGGTGCTGAAACTCATAAATATGAACATGTTCAAGTGGTTGATCCGTATCGCGGTTATTGTTGCCGCGGTACGCCTGCTTGTTTTTTAGTGTCTCAATCCTTAAAACGGTTTCATGGCAAAAGGTGCAGACAAATCAGTGAGTTCAACCATGGACCTGGCTTTTGTCATTCCGGCCTACAACGAAGAAGCCCTCATTGGGCCGTGTCTTGCCTCAGTTGTGGCTGAGGTGGAACGTTCCCGCTGTCAGGCCGAAATTGTCGTGGTCAACAACGCTTCCACCGACAGGACAAAAGAAATTGCCCTGACCTATCCCGGCGTTACGGTGGTGGACGAAACAAAAAAGGGACTGGTGCACGCCCGCCATGCCGGGTTTGAAGCCACAACGGCCGAACTGGTCGCCAATATTGATGCCGACACCCTGTTGCCTGAGGGCTGGATTACAACGGTTCTGAGCACTTTTGAAAAACGCCCCGACCTGGTGGCGCTCAGCGGACCCTATATCTATTACGATATGGCCTGGCACAACCGGGCGCTGGTCCGGGGTTTTTACTTTTTTGCCTACCTGCTCTATCTGCTCAACCGCTTTGTGTTTCGTATCGGCTCGATGATTCAAGGGGGAAACTTCGTGCTCAGACGCTCCGCCTGGCAAAAGGCCGGAGGCTTTGACCGCTCCATCGAGTTTTACGGCGAGGACACCGACGTCGCCCGCCGCCTGCACAAAGTGGGGCCGGTCAAATGGACCTTTTCCCTGCCCATGAAGACCTCCGGCCGACGTCTGGAGCAGGAGGGTGTTTTCAGAACCGCGGGCACCTATACCTTGAACTATTTCTGGGTCACCCTGTCCGGCCGACCGGTCACCAAAGGGCACACAGACATTCGGCCCGATTAGGCATCAATCCTCACAGTCTATAAGCCCTCTTCGCCAAGCCGTAGGCCAGTTCAACCGCCAGCTCTTCCGCCTCGTTCATATGCAACTGATGGGTGGAAACCAGTTCTGCCAGATAGGCGCAGTCAACCCGTCGGGCCACATCATGGCGCGCCGGAATTGAGGGGAAGGCCCGTGTGTCGTCGTTAAAGCCCACACTGTTGTAAAAGCCCGCGGTTTCCGTCGTAAGCTGGCGATAGCGTTTCATACCCTCGGCACTGTCGAAAAACCACCATGCAGGCCCCAGCTTGAGCGCCGGATAGGCTCCGGCCAGCGGCGCCAGCTCCCGCGAATAGGTGCTTTCGTCAAGGGTAAACAGGATAAGGCTGAGGTCCGGCGAATGGCCCACCGCATCAAGCAGGGGTTTGAGCGCGCCGACATAGTCGGTCGTGGTTGGAATATCAAAACCCTTGTCCCGCCCGAACCGTTTGTGAACCAAATGCGAATGATTGCGCCACGAGCCGGGATGCAATTGCATCACCAGCCCGTCCTCAATGCTCATTTTGGCCATTTCCGTCAGCATCTGGGCCCGGAACAGGTCCTTTTGTTCCCCGCTTGCCTTTCCCGACACCACGTCGTGAAAAAGCCGTTCAGCCTCCCCGTCATTGAGGTCGGCGGTGCGGGCACTGGGGTGTCCGTGGTCGGTGGAGGTCGCGCCCATGGCCTTGAAAAACACCCGCCGCTGGCGATGCGCTTCAAGGTAGCCGCGCCAGCTTCTGGTGTCACACTGCGTTAGCTCCCCCAAAGCTGCAAGATTGTGGGCAAACCCCTCATAGTCGGGGTCCACAACCATGTCTGGCCGATAGGCCGAGATCACCCGGCCGTTCCAGTCGCTCTCTCTTATCTGGCGATGATGCTTCAATTCATCCAGCGGGTCTTCCGTTGTGCTGATGACTTCCAGATTGAACCTTTCATAAAGCGCCCTGGGGCGGAACTCCGGCTGCTCCAGACACCGGGCAATATGCTCAAAGCAGCGTCCGGCGCTGTCCGAATTCAGCGGTTCGTCAATACCAAAAAGATGCTGAAAAGAATGGTCCAGCCACAACCGGGTCGGCGTGCCGGCGAACAGATAATAGTTGTCGGCAAAGATCTGCCAGATTTTTTCGCTGTCCGTCTCCACCGGCGAGCCATCGACACTCGGTACACCCAGGTCTTCCATTCTCACGCCCTGGGAAACCAGCATGCGAAACACGTAGTGGTCAGGGATGACCAGCAGTTTCGCCGGGTCCGGGAATGCCTCATTGTCCGCGAACCATTGCGCCTGCGTGTGTCCGTGCGGGCTGATGAGAGGCAATCCGTCTATGTGCTCATAAAGTGCTCGGGCCACGCGACGCGCTTGCGGGTCGGCGGGAAACAGATAGTCTTCATCAAGAAGGGGCATGGGTGTTTGGCCTCAAAACAAAAATGCTAATCCGGTTTTTGCGCACTAAATAATTACACTTGGTGTCATTTTATCGCATTTGTGCTCTTGCGCAAAGGGTGCATCCTGGCCCGTTGTGCATTATTGTCAAATGACAAGGATTCTTCTTGTTTGGATTTATGAGTGAGTAGAAAAAAGGCAGGGCGCCGCGCGCCCACGGAAAGTGATGTGGCAAAGGTGGCCGGGGTCTCCCAGTCGGCGGTTTCGCGTGCCTTTACGCCCGGCGCCAGCATTGCTGAAGACACCCGCAAGAAAATCCTCAAGGCCGCCCAGTCCTTGTCCTACCAGCCCAATCTGATGGCTCGTTCCATGGCCACGGGTCGCTCCAACATCATTGCTCTGGCTATTTCGAGCCTGGAAAATCCGTTCTACGCGCAGGTAGTCAAGGAATTGTCCGAGCAGTTGCGCGAAACGGGCAGGCACATCCTGTTGTTCACAACCTCACCCGACGGTACCGCAGACCCCGAGCTTGAACGCGTGCTCTCCTATCAGGTTGATGCGCTTATCCTGACCGCCACCACCGCCTCCCTTGAACTGACGCTGCAATGTCAGAAGGCGGGGGTGCCCATCGTCCAGATAAACCGTGAGAGCAACCTGTCAGGTATTTCAACGGTCCGGGGTGAGAACCAGCGCGCCGCCGAGCAGATCGCGGATTTTTTTGTCGCCGCCGGACACACCCGCTTTGCCTTCGTCGGGGGCAGCGAAAGCTCCAACATTTCCCAAATTCGTCAACAGGCCTATATCGGACGCCTCAAGTCCGCGGGCTTTGAACATGTTGCTGTAGCTTATGGCAACTATACTTTTGAGGGCGCGGCAGCCGCCACCCGCATCCTGCTTGAAAAACCAGACCGCGCCGACGCCATCTTTTGCGCCTCCGACTACATGGCCTTTGCCGCTCTTGATGTGGTCAAGCGGGAATTTGGCCTCAGCGTGCCCGAGGACATTGCCATCGTTGGAGTTGACGATGTGCCCGAGGCCGGTCACGCTGCCTACGACCTGACCACATATTCCCAACCTGCCGCCGCATTGGCGCGAGAGGCTATCAAGATCATCGATTCTCAAATGGCATCTCCCGGCCGCCGGGCCCAGCGTCGCGAAGTGCGCGGGCAGTTGATTTTGCGCGGCTCGACAAGGCTTCCTCCGCAAGGAGTCTTAACCATTGAGGGCAAAAAAATCTGGCAATCCTAAAATTTGCTGTTGCATACGCATGCAAAAGCTTCTAGTGCATGCGCATGCAAAGCTGGTTTCGCAATTTTGGCGGGCCAAGCAGGCAAAGCCGGAATCAAACCGATAAACTCCATATGGAAGCTGAAATGAGTGCTCCAGAAAGCATCGCCACCCGCACAAAAACCCAAAATTCTGTGGTGGCTGACAAGATTTGTTCCAACGCCAAGGTCATCCGCCAGAATTATGTGACCCAGACCCTGGTCGGTCATGCACTGCGTCGGGGCGAGGTCACCAAAACGCCCCAAGGCGCCCTTGTAGCATCCACCGGAAAGTTCACCGGCCGTTCGGCAGGCGACAAGTTTATCGTGCGCGATGCCGCAACCGAAACAAAAGTGTGGTGGGACAATACCAATTCCCTCAGCACTGAAAATTTCGATTTGCTGCTGGCCGATATGCTCGAGCACGTCAAGGGCCGTTCCATCTACCAGCAGCAATTGTTCGCCGGAGCTGACCCGGTCTCCCGCTACAATGTCGATGTATTTTCTGAAAGCGCCTGGCACTCCCTGTTCATCCGCCATTTGCTGATCCGGCCCACCGAAGCCGAACTCTCCGGGTTTGACGCCAACGTCTCCATCGTGCACATGCCCGACTTTCAGGCCGACCCGGCTCGCCACGGCACCAAATCCACAACGGCAATCGCGCTGGATTTTACCCGCAACATCGTTCTCATCTGCGGCACCGCCTATGCCGGGGAAATCAAGAAGTCCGTATTTTCCCTGTTCAACTATCACGCGCCCGAAGCGGATATTCTGCCCATGCATTGCTCGGCAAATGCTGGCCTGAATGGCGACACCACATTGTTTTTTGGCCTTTCGGGCACCGGTAAAACCACGCTTTCCACTGCACCCGACAGGGCGCTGGTTGGCGACGATGAACACGGCTGGGCCAGCGACAAGGTTTTTAATCTCGAAGGGGGCTGTTACGCCAAGGCCATCAACCTCACCAGAGAGAACGAACCCGAAATCTACAACGCTGCCATGCGCCCGGCAACAATTCTTGAAAATGTGACCCTGTTGGCCGATAGTGGGGAACTGGACTTCTCCGACACCAGCGTCACCGAAAACACCCGCATCGCCTATCCCTTGAGCGCCATTCCCAATCGCGTCAAAAGCGGTATCGCCCCTGCGCCGAAAAATATCGTCTTGCTCAGCGCTGATGCTTTTGGCGTTCTGCCCCCGCTTGCCAGACTGACCTCCGAGCAGGCGATTTACTACTTCCTGTCCGGCTACACCGCCAAGGTTGCGGGTACCGAGCGCGGTGTAACCGAACCGCAGGCAACCTTTTCAGCCTGTTTTGGTGCTCCGTTCATGGCGCGTCACCCTTCTGTCTATGGGCAGTTGCTGGCCGACCGCCTTGCTTCGGGCGAGGTCAATTGCTGGTTGCTCAACACCGGCTGGACCGGCGGCCCCTATGGGGTGGGTGAGCGCATGGCGCTCAAAACCACCCGCCGGATGCTTGAAGCTGCCCTGTCCGGTGAACTGGAGGACAGTGAATTCCGCACCGACCCGATTTTTGATCTCTCGGTTCCAACAGCCATAGATGGCGTTGAAGCGGTTCTGCTTGACCCCGAAAAAACCTGGGGCGACCCCGCCGCCTACCGTCAACAGGCCCAGCATCTGGTGCATCTGTTCCAGGACAATTTCACCAAACTGGGGCCCGCAGCCCGCGCTCTTCTGGCCCCGGAGAGCGTCGGTGGCAGAACGCAAAACACCAACGTCGCCTGAAGTGACAGCCCCTTTTTGGGGCGCGCTGTTCCCGGTAACCCGAAACTGACACAAATGGAGAAGTAAATGGCCCTGATTTCCCTGAGACAACTGCTCGACCATGCCGGAGAAAACGGCTACGGCATGCCCGCTTTCAACATCACCAATCTGGAAACCCTGCAATCTGTGATGCAGGCGGCGGACAAGACCAACAGCCCGGTTTTGCTTCAGGCCTCCCGTTCGGCCCGTAAATATGTCGATGACATTTTCATCAAACATATGTTTATGGCCGCCGCCGAGCGCTATCCGCATCTGCCTGTCTGCGTGCATCTTGATCACGGCAACGAGCTAAGCACCTGCATGTCGGCGATGGAACTGGGTTTCACTTCGGTGATGATGGACGGCTCGCTGATGGCCGATGCCAAAACCCCTTCCAACTTTGATTATAACGTTTCCGAGACCAGTGCCGTTGTTGAAATGGCCCACGCCCGCGGCGTTTCCGTTGAGGGAGAGATAGGGGTTCTTGGTTCCCTTGAAACCGGGGAGGGGGAAAAGGAAGACGGCCACGGCTTTGAAGGCAAACTCGAAAAGAAGCAGTTGCTCACCGACCCTGAAGAAGCCAAAGCCTTTGTTGAAGCCACCGGTGTTGATGCTCTGGCCGTCGCTATCGGCACCTCCCACGGTGCCTATAAGTTTTCCCGGCGTCCATCAGGGGATATTCTGGCCATGGATCTGATTGACGAAATTCATGCGTCATTGCCCAATACCCATCTTGTCATGCATGGCGCATCAACTATCCCGGAAGATTTACAGGCCCTCATCAATGATCACGGCGGCGACATTCCCACCACCTTTGGTGTGCCGCTCGAAGAGGTTGAACGGGGTATCAAGAACGGCGTGCGCAAAGTGAATATCGACACAGATATCCGCATGGCCATGTCGGGCAGCATGCGCAAGTTTCTCACAGAGAACCGTTCGACCTTTGATCTGCGCGCAATTCTTCAGCCGGGCAGGGAGCGCGTGGTCGCCCTGTGCGCTGAACGCAACGAGCGTTTTGGCTGTGCCGGAATGGCCGACAAAATCCGCCCCCTCACCCTGCCGCAGATGGCCGACCGTTATGCCGCCGGTCAGATGCGCGCCGTCGCCTGATGGAAAAAACTGAACGAGAGGACCTTGCGGCCTGGCTCAAAAGTCAGGCCGCCGATGTTGTGCTGAGCGACTGCCTCCAGCACATTGCCACGTCGTGCATCAGGATTGCCCATCTGGTCGCACGGGCGCCCCTTGAAGGGACTGCGGGAAGCTCTGACACAACCAACATACAGGGTGAGACGCAAAAGCAGCTCGATATTATTTCCAATGATGTGATGATCGAACAGCTCCGTCTTTGTCCCCATATAGCCGCCGTGGTCTCCGAAGAGGTGCCTGACCTCATCGCCAACCCCGATGCGGCAGAAAACGCAAGCTTTGTGGTTTGTTTTGACCCGCTGGACGGCTCCTCCAACATCGAAACCAACGCCGCCATCGGCACCATATTCTCTGTTCTGGAACTTGACGGGCCGACAACAGATGTGACGGCCGAAAGCGTTCTGCAATCGGCCTCCAACCAGATTGCCGCCGGATACGCGCTCTATGGCCCCTCAACCCTGCTTGTGCTGACCACCGGCAAGTCAGTCGCTGTCTTCGCCCTTGACCCGGACGAGAAGCGTTTTTTTCTCATCGAAGCCAAAGTTCAAATTCCTGAACAAACCAGCGAGTTTGCCATAAACATGGCCTATCAGCGCTTTTGGAGCCCCGCTGTTGCCACCTATATTGAGGATTGCATTTCCGGGGAAACCGGCCCGCGCGGCAAAATCTTCAACATGCGCTGGACCGGCTCCATGGTCGCTGACGTACACCGCCTTTTTGTCCGCGGCGGCATCTTTCTTTATCCCGCCCTGTCCAGACCGGGCGGTGCCCAGGGCAAGCTGCGCCTTCTCTATGAGGCTGCCCCCATGGCTTTTCTGGTCGAGACTGCCGGAGGTGGGGCCAGCACCGGCACCCGGCCTGTCCGTTCAATAGAACCGGAAAAGCTGCACCAGCGCGCGCCGGTTATTCTGGGCTCCAAGGAAGAGGTTGAACTTCTCACGAACCTCCATCATGCAAGCTGAGCGCTTCGCGTATTTCACACTGTTCAGGGCGCAATTGAGGCGTTAAACCTTTTTCGCTCACGGGCGGTGCAAGCCGCCGACGAACTGCCATGGAGGCAAATGAAGTGTCGGAAAAGGTCGCCATCGTTGCCGCAAAACGTTCGCCCATAGGTGCGCTTGCGGGCGCTCTTTCGCCCCTGCAGGCCCACGAAGTCGGTGCCCAGGTTATAAGCGCCGCCCTAGCCCAGTCTGGCTTTAATGGTGCCGAAATTGACGAAACCATTTTCGGTCAGGTCTTGACCGCAGGCGCGGGTATGAACCCGGCGCGTCAGGCGGCCCGCGCGGCGGGCATTCACGATGCAGCCCCCGCCATGAGCATCAATCAGGTCTGTGGCTCGGGCCTGCGTGCGGTGGCGCTGGCAGCCCAGCAGATAGGGACTGGCGCGGCTGGCCTGGTTGTTGCGGGCGGTCAGGAATCCATGTCCAACGCGCCTCATGTGGCCGTTCTGCGCAAGGGCAAAAAACTGGGGGACATAAAACTTGTCGACACCCTCATGCGCGACGGATTGAGCGATGCGTTCTATGGCTATCCCATGGGCAACACGGCCGAGAACATTGCCGAGCGTTTCGCCATCTCCCGTCAGCAGCAGGACGAGTTTGCTTTGGCCTCGCAGCAGAAAGCCTCCGCCGCCGGCAAAGCCGGTCGTTTTGAAGATGAGATTGCCCCCGTCACCATCACCACCCGCATGGGCGAAGCCGTTGTGAAATCCGACGAGTTTATCCGCCACGACGCCAGCGCCGAAGCTCTTGCCAAACTGCGTCCCGCCTTTGCTGAAAACGGTACTGTGACCGCCGGCAACGCCTCGGGCATCAATGATGGTGCTGCGGCGCTGGTGCTGATGCCACTGGACGAATGCGGCCGGCGTGACATTGAGCCGCTGGCAACAATCGCTTCATGGGCCCATACCGGGCTTGACCCGCAGATAATGGGCCTCGGGCCTGTTTCTGCCTCAACAAAAGCGGTTGAACTGGCGGGCTGGAGCCTAGCCGATGTCGACTTGTGGGAAATCAACGAGGCCTTTGCCGCCCAGAGCCTTGCGGTTGTTTCAGAACTTGGCGTTGATCCCGAACGGGTGAATGTCAACGGCGGGGCCATTGCGCTGGGTCACCCCATCGGTGCATCCGGCGCCCGGGTTCTGACCACTCTCATTTATGAAATGGCGCGGCGCAAGCTCACCCGTGGAGTTGCCACCCTGTGCATTGGCGGCGGCATGGGCATCGCCATGTGTGTTGAACGGGAGTAAAGGAGCATGAAGCAGAAAACTGGCGAAATTCTCTGGCAACCCACCCCGGAACAGCAGCGCGCCACTTCCCTTTGGGATTTTTCTCAAAAAACCATCAAAACCGGGCAGAGTTCGGCAAAGGACTATCAGGCCCTTCTTGACTGGTCGCTGGGCGAACCGGAGGCGTTCTACAGCGCCCTGTGGAACCATCTCGATATTATCGGCGAGATGGGGGAAACAGCCTTTGTGCCTGGCGACAGCCTGCTTGAAACAGGGTTTTTCCCGGACGCAAAGCTCAACTATGCCGAAAACCTGCTGCGCGACCCCGGCGACAAAGCCGCAATCATTGCTCATCGTGACGATGGCACCCGCCGCCAGATGACAAGGCGTCAACTGGCGGACAGGGTTTCCCGGATTGTCCTCGCCCTCAGGGCTGAGGGGGTCGGGGAGGGCGACACCATCGCCGCCATTGTCACCAACGACCTTGAAGCCATTGAATTCTATCTGGCAAGTGCCGCCATCGGGGCCGTATGGGCTTCCTGCTCACCCGACTTCGGACCCGAAGGGGCCAGCGACCGCCTGACCCAAATCAAGCCAAAACTGCTGGTTGCCGTTCCGAACTACAAATATGCCGAAAAGCACATCGAGGTGACCGACACCATCAACGCAGTGGCCTCTGCCCCTTCGGTTCAGCGCATCATCGTTCTGGGCGATGTCCCCGTCGGAACAAAATACAACAAGCTCGCCATCGCCCTTGACGACTGGGTTGCGCCTTTCTCGCCCGGCAAAATCAACTATTGCCGGGCCGGATTTGACCAGCCCATGGTGGTGCTTTTTTCCTCCGGCACCACGGGCAAGCCAAAGTGCATCGTGCACAGGGCAGGGGGGCTGCTCCTCCAGCACAAAAAGGAAATGGCGCTGCACTGCAACATTGGAGCGCGCGACCGCCTGTTCTATTTTTCCACCTGCGGCTGGATGATGTGGAACTGGCAGATTTCAGCCCTTGGCCTTGGCACGACCCTTGTGACCTTCGACGGCAACCCGTTTCATCCCGAACCGGCACGCCTTATCGACCTGATTGACAGTGAACGGATTACGGTTTTTGGCACTTCGGCCAAATATATCGACGCCTGCTCCAAGGCAGCTCTGGTGCCCAAAAGCACCCATTCCTTGAGCAGCCTCAAGGCCGTGCTCTCCACCGGCTCAACCCTGTTGCCCGAAAGTTTTGACTATATCTATGAGGCCTGGAAAAGCGATGTGCATCTGGCCTCGGTTTCGGGGGGAACCGACATCTGCGCCTGTTTTGTCGGCGGGGTGCCCACCCTGCCGGTGCGGCGCGGTGAGTTACAGGGGGCCATGCTGGGCATGGATCTGGATGCGCTCGACGATGACGGCAATCCGGTAAGCTCCGGCTCGGGAGAATTTGTCTGCCGTTCTCCCCACGTCACCATGCCGGTCAAATTCTGGGATGACGCCGACGGCTCTCGCTATCACGATGCCTATTTCTCCCGGTTCCCGGGTGTATGGGCGCAAGGGGACTATGTGGAAAAACGCCCCGGCGGCGGTTTTGTTATTCACGGGCGCTCCGACACTACCCTGAACCCCGGCGGGGTGCGCATCGGCACCGCCGAGATTTACCGGCAGGTGGAAAATATCAACGAAGTGCTCGAAGCGCTCGCCGTGGGGCAGGACAGGGACGGCGACCAGCGTGTGGTGCTTTTCCTGCGTCTCAGAGAGGGTGCGACCCTTGACGACGACCTGAAAAAAACCATCAAAAGCGCCATCCGCAAAGGTGCAACGCCCCGCCACGTTCCCGCAGATATTGTCGCTGTTCCCGATATTCCGCGCACCCGCTCCGGCAAGGTCTCCGAGATCGCTGTCCGTGACACGATTCACAACAGAAAGATAAAAAACACCACTGCGCTGGCCAATGCCCACTGCCTTGCCTTTTATGCGGATTGGGCGAAAAACAACGCCGGTTCGGGCCGTTAGGAGCAGTTAGGCATGGGCGAGTTTCTGCTTTCCATCGGGCTGTTTGCGGCCGCTCACATTGTTCCGCCCGCCACCGGCATGCGAAAAAAAGCCGTGAGCATCATGGGCGAACGATCCTACCTGATTGCCTATTCGCTCGTTTCTGTCGTGCTTCTGGTCTGGATGATTTCTGCTGCAATGCGCGCGCCCTATCTGGCTCTGTGGGACCCCGCCGTCTGGCAATTCTGGGTACCGCTTTTGCTGATGCCCTTTTCTATCTGGCTGGTGCTTGCAGGGCTGGCCGAACCCAATCCGCTCTCCATAACGCTGGCCAAACGCGACGCAGAACTTACCACCGGTCTTGCCGGGCAGGTGACACGCCATCCGGTCTTGTGGGGCTTTTTCCTATGGGCCGCTTCGCACATTCCCGCCAACGGCGATTTTGTGGCCCTTGTTTTGTTTGGCGGTCTCTCGCTGCTGGCCACAGGAGGCATGCTTCTGGTCGACGGGCGCGCCCGCCGCCGCCTCGGCCCCAAGCAATGGCAGGAACTTGCGGCCAAAGCACCGGTGACACCGCTTCTTGGTCTGCTCACGGGGCGCATAAAGTTCCGGCCAACCCTGAAATCCCTGCTGTGGATCGCCCTTTCGCTCGGGCTTTACTTCTGGACCCTGTTCGCCGCTCATCGCCAGCTTGTCGGCTCCGACCCGCTGGCCGGCCTTGGTCTGCAATGACCGGTTTCAGGCCATGGCCGAGCGAACCCGGCTATTGGTCGGCAGGGCGGCGATGCGGGCGCGGAAGTCGGCGCTGCCCTGCAACAGTTGATCAACCAGCACATCAAGCGCATAGACTTTTTCGCGCACATCATAGTCGATTGAGCGACAGGCAATGGATTTGAAATTTCCCAGCCGCTGCTGGTAGACTTTGGCAATCGCGGGATAGCCGAACCCTTCGGTGAGGGCGGAAAAAGACAGAAAAACTTCCAGTTCCAAGGCCAGTTCGGGATGCTGGCGCCCTTCCTCAAGCAGCCAGCGATATAGGTCGGGGTGATAATTATTGGCAATGCCGCAGAAGCCCGGCGCGCCCGCGGCCATTGAGCGCCAGGCAATGGCGGCATTGGCGTTGAGCACCTTCAGTTGCGTGCCCCTTGCCATCTCGACCCTGCCCATTAAAATGTTCAGGTCGCAGGACACATCCTTGAGCACCACAAACCGCTCGTTGGCACAACAGGCCCTGAACTCATTTTCGCTGAGCAGACGCCGGTACGGGGCCGGGCATTCATAAAACCCCAAGGGGATTTCGGTGTTGATGCGGGAGAGCAGCGCATCGAGATTTTCGCGGAACGCTGTTTCGCCCCGCCTGTTGGGGTCGAGCCGGCTGGTCACCATCACCAGCGCATCAATGCCGGTTTGCGCGACGGCGTTCAGTTCGGCCACCTGCTCCTCCATCAGCGCCGAGATATGCCCCGAGGCAACAACAGGAATACGCCCGTTTGAGATTCTTGCGGCAAAGCGTGCCAGCGCCACCCGCTCTTCAAGCGACAGGAATGCCATTTCGCTGGACTGGCACACGGCGAACAGGGCGCTGGCTCCGTTGGCAACATACCACTCGATCAGCGCTTCCAGATCATCCCAGTCTATCTCGCCCCGTTCATTGAATGGGGTCAGCATCACCGGAATTATTCCTTCAATCGGCAAAAGCATAATCGCTCTTTCTGCAACTCGGGGGAGTTGCTTTTGGGCAAAGGCAACAGCACCCGGTTTAGCCCTGATATCCAAACACACGCGGCAGCCACAAGACCAGATCAGGCACCAGAATCAGCAACAGCAGCGCGCCGATCAACACGCCGAGAAAGCCCCAGATTTCCCGGATGATTTCGCGCAACGGGATTTTTGTCACCGCGTTGATGACGAACAGCAATATGCCATAGGGTGGCGTAATCAGCCCGATCATGGCGTTGATGACCACCACAACCCCAAAATGCACCAGATCGATGCCAAGTTCGCGCGTGGTCGGCAAAAACAACGGCACAATCACCAGAATTATGGTGGTTGCGTCCAGTATGGTGCCCAGCGCCAGTATCAACAGATTGAAGGCCAAAAGATAGATCAGCGGATGAATGTCCAGTCCCACCAGTGCCCCGGCCAGAATGTTGGGGATGTTTTCGGAGGCAACCACATAATTCAGGATCAGAGCCCCCCCGATAACAATGCCCACCGCCGCCGAGGAGCGGGCGCTGTCCACCAATACCCGGTACAGGTCCTTAAAACTGAGTGCCCGGTAAAAGAAAGCCGCAAGCAACAGCGCATAGGCCGCCGCAATCGCCGCTGCTTCCGTGGGCGTCGTCACCCCGCCATAAATGCCGTAAAGCAAAATTGCCGGCATCAGGAGTGCGGGGAAAGCGTTGAATGTATGCCTGGGTAGATCGCGCAACGGTACCGGTTCCTCGATGGCGAGATTCCGGTGTTTGGCGATAATATAGTTCAGCCCCATCAGCACCCCCCCGAACAAAAGGCCGGGAATGATACCGCCCAGGAACAGATATCCGATGGAGGAATTGGAAACCAGCGCATAAAGCACCATGGGGATGGAGGGCGGAATAATCGGGCCTATTGTAGCCGAGGCTGCCGTGATTGCCGCGGCGTATCCGGGTGGATAGCGGCCCTCCTTGGTCATCATTTCGATGATGATTTTGCCGATCCCGGCGGCGTCGGCGATGGCCGAGCCTGACATGCCCGAAAAAATCAGCGAAGCGACGACGTTTACATGACCCAGCCCCCCGCGAAACCGACCAACGCTGGCAATGCAGAAATTGAGCAGGCGCTCCGAAATGGTTCCCGCATTCATGATGTTGGCGGCAACGATGAACAGGGGCACTGCCAGAAGAATGAAACTGTTGTAAAGCCCCTGAACTATCTGCTCACCGGCCAGCGCTACATCCTGCCCGCCGAGCGCCAGATAAAGAATGGACGACAGGATTATGGAATAGGCGATGGGGGTGCCGACGCCTGCCAGAAAAAACAGGGTGATGATAAACAGGGTGAATTCAAGGCTCATTTGTCAGCCTCACCCGCCGCTTTGGCTCCGGGATAGTGCCGGTCTTCCGGTGTGCCGTGGCGCACCACATCAATAAAGTGATAGGCATGAGCAAGAACCGCGGCGACAAGGAAAACCACATATATGGAGAAAATCTGGTTGAGAGGAATTTTCAGTGTTGCGCTTTTTTTGATTTTCAGGAAATCAATATAATCCCATGTGGGATAGATCGAAATTGCCAGGCCAATGGCCACCGAGGCGGAAATAATCAGCGCCAGAATGCGCCTCGTCCGGGGCCTGACCGCCAGATAGATTATGTCGAAGGTCACATGATCCCGGTTGCGCACCACAAAGGCGTTGCCCCAGAAAATGAGCCAGACCCAAAGGGTCAGATTCAGCTCAAGGGTCCACCCGATGGGTGAAACCAGCACGTAACGTGAAAAAATCTGCAATATAAAAGTAAGGAACATGGCGGCAAGCATTGCTGCCGCCACGCCCTCGGCCCCTGTTTTCAGCCATCTGGAGATAGACTTCATTTTGGGGCCCAAACTATGCCAGCCTTAAAGCGCGTTGATCTTGTCGATCAGACCTTCGGGCCAGTCCTTGGCGAAGTCGCTTTCAAGATACATGGACTGCACCTGATTGCGGAAGGCATCCAGATCAGGCTCATAGATGTCCAGTCCCTGTTCCTTGAGAAAGTCAACCAGATCAACTTCCTTCTGCAACTGGTTTTGACGACCGAACTCGGAAGCCTCGTCCGCTGCCGCCTGCAGAGTAGCCTGTTGATCGGCACTCAAGCCGTTCCACACTTCCAGCGAAATCGCCAGATAGTTCAGGTCAACCAGGTGCGAGGTCAGAATAATCTGCTTGGTGACTTCATAGAACTTGGCGTCAACCACCGTTGGCAGGGGATTGTCCTGCCCGTCCACGGCACCGGTTTGCAGGGCGGTATAAACTTCGGTGAAGGCCATCGGTGTCGGGTTCGCACCAAGCGCCTTGCCCAGGAACTGCCATGCGTCAGTGCCCGGCATGCGCAGGTTCACACCCGCCAGATCGGCCGGGGTCATCACCGTCAGCTCCTCCTTGCTCTGACGCAGGTTGACGTGGCGGCGGCCAAGATACATCACCGAAAGCAGTTTGACGCCAAGCTCGTCTTCGGCCTTCTGCTTGAAGGGGTCCATCAGCGGGTCATTGAATACTGCCACCTGGTGGGCGGCATCGCGGTGCACATAACCGGCGGTGAAAATGGAGAACTCGGGGAAGAACACCGCAAGTTCCTGCGCCGAGGTGATCGACATTTCAAGATTGCCGCGCGCAATGGCCTCAAGTTCTGTGCCCTGCTTGAACAGCGAAGAATTCCAGTGCGGTTCGAACGTTGCAAATTCGGCAACCGCTGGCGCGAATTTTTCAATCAGTGCAACCGCGCGCTGATCGGTTTCGGAACTGGGCGAGGACAAACGCAGGGTGATCTTTTCCTGCGCCAGCGCGGCACCTCCCATTGAAAGGACAAGGGCGGTTCCAGCAATGGCCGAAAGGAAGGTTCGGCGTGCGAGTTTGGTCGGCATTTGGTTTCTCCCGGATAATTTCTCTTTTTTATTCATCGGCTTCGATGTAACTAGGGGGGTATTCAAGCAATCGCAGACTAACATGTCAATGACATTTCATGGACGAATTGCATGCCTAATCCCGATAGTGGCTCCAGAACATTGCGCGCCGAGGCCTACGATCGCATCATTTCGCTGCTCAATGTTCAGGATTTGCGCCCCGGACAGATTGTAACCCAGCGTGAACTGGTGGAGCGCACGAAAACCTCGCTTGCAGCCGTGCGCGAGGCCATCCCGCGCCTTGAGGCCGAGGGGCTGATGAAAACCCTGCGCCAGCGCGGTTTGATGATTACCAATGTCGATGTGTCTTTCGTGCGCAATGCCTGCCAGCTGCGCACCATCATCGAACTCGAAGCTGTGGCCAACGCCAACCGAAATATCCCCCCCACAACAATCGAGCAATGGGAAGAGGAGCACCGGAGCATTCTTGAACGGCTGCAGCGTGACACTACCGAGGAACTGGCGCGCGAAGCCCAGCAGATTGACTGGTCCATGCACGACCAGCTCATTGCCTCACTTTCCAACGACCTGATCTCGGAGGTCTATCGGGTCAATTCCATCAAGGTTCGCATGGCCGCCCACGAAAGGCTGCTGGTCACCCCTTTCAACGCCCGCCGGGTGATGAGCGAACACCTGGCTATTCTGGAGGCCCTGAAGGCCCAGGACAGCACCAGGGCGGCAACGGCGATGAGACAGCATCTGGCCAATTCACTCTCGTTGGCACTGGGGGGAACCCTTTAGGTGAGATTTTAATCTCCCAAGACTTGTCTTGGCCTGCAAAAACTGGCTTGATTTGGAACACAGAAAATATGCGGAATCCCCGCCCGGGATTGAGTGTTCCACAGCGCACAATTCCGCCGGGGACTGGTAGGTCTGATGTTGCAAGCAAAAAAATATGCGGCTCCAGCGCTCGAAAAGGGTCTGGATATTCTTGAACTGCTTTCAGAACAGGAGTTTGGGCTGTCCCAGTCAGAAATTGCCCGGGCTCTAGGCCGTTCCGTGGGCGAAATCTTCCGCATGCTGGTGGTGCTTCAGGAGCGGGGATACCTCACTCTGGAGCCGGGCAGCGACAAATATGTGTTAACCACTTTTCTGTTTGAAATCGCACACAGGACTCCCCTGACACGCAGGCTGACAGCCCTGGCCGACCCGCTGATGCGCCGTCTTGCCATTGACATCAACCAGTCAGTGCACCTCACCATCCTTTCGGGTGACGATATTCTGGTGGTCGGACAGGTTGACAGTCCCGGCAACAGAATTATGAGCGTGCGGCTGGGTGCAAGGATCGACGTCTGGCGGGCGTCCTCGGGCCGGGTTATTCTGGCGCATCAGTCAGCCAGCGACATTCGCGAGCGGGCCACAAAATCCCAACTGCCCGAGGGTGTCACGCTCAAAAAAATTCAGTCCGATCTGGCCAGTATTCGTGAAAAAGGCTACGAGGTGGTGGACAGTTTTGTCGTCCGGGGTGTGGTGAATATTTCAGCTCCGGTGATCGACCATTCCGGGCGCGGCATTGCCGCCCTAAATATTCCCCATATCGAGCGAATGGACTCCGATATTTCGATTGAGCAGTGCACCGAACGACTGGTCAGCACCGCAAGAAAGCTCTCTTTAAGTTTGGGGGGAAGTTGAAGGCTCGACATATTCTGCATCAATTTTTTAGATCAAAGTTCGCCAAATTGATCTATTTCGGCGACCACTCTTAAACTCAAAAAAAGCGCAACCTGAATGTCACGAACCTGTTCGGCTCCGCTGTTCTCCGTCGCCCCTATGATGGATTGGACAGACCGCCATTGCCGCTACTTGCACCGGCAGCTCTCCCGGCGTGCCCTGCTGTTCACCGAGATGGTGAGCAGCGCTGCGCTCGTGCATGGGGACCCCAGGCGTCTGATCGGCTTTGATCCGGCGGAGCATCCCGTTGCGGTGCAACTGGGCGGATCAGACCCCCGGCAACTGGCCGATGCGACGCACATCTGCGATCAGTTCGGCTATGATGAAATCAATCTCAACGTGGGCTGCCCCTCGGATCGGGTACAGTCGGGCCGGTTCGGAGCCTGCCTTATGGCGGAGCCGGAGCTGGTTGCGGAATGTGTAGCCGCCATCAAAGGGGCAACGGAGAAACCGGTAACGGTCAAATGCCGCATCGGCATCGACGATCAGTCAATTGAGGAGCCGCTGGACCGCTTTGCCGATCTGGTCGTCGGGGCGGGGGCCAGTGCGCTTTATGTTCACGCGCGCAAGGCTTGGCTGCAGGGTCTCAGCCCCAAGGAAAACCGCACCATACCGCCCCTTGACTATCAACGCGTATTCCGTCTGGCAGCCCGGCTTGATCCTTTGCCGGTCATTCTCAATGGCGGCATCAGGGATTTGCAGCAGTCCATAAAGCACCTGAAGAGCGTGTCAGGGGTCATGCTGGGGCGCGCGGCCTACCACAACCCCATGTTGTTGAGCGAAGTGGACAGCCTGATTTATGGCGAAACCGGCCAGCCGCCAGTGCTGCCCGGAATAATGGCAAAAATGGCTGACTATGCCGAAGAACAGTTGAGCAAAGGCGTACGCCTGAATTCTGTGACCCGTCACATGATCGGACTGGCCCACGGCAGACCCGGAGCACGCCGGTTCCGCCAGATATTGACCATGGACGTACTCCAGCACGGCGCAGGACCCGAGATATTCGCAACCGCACTGGGCGCCCTTGATGTTCAAACAAAACGCGGCGGGCAGGCAGAGATGCAGCTTGCCCGTTGAGTCGACATACGGTTTTGGTTCGGCCTAAAGCTCGTCCACCACCGCCTTGAGCATTGCCTGAACTTCCCCCGCTATTTCCCCGAGGGCGGGGTTGTCAATGGCGGACATTGAAGCCATCGGATCAACGGCGGAGACCTCGACCTTTCCCGGCCCGGCTTCCTGAACAATCACATTGCACGGCAGCATGGTACCGATTTTGTCCTCTGCCAGCAATGCCTTGTGGGCAAAGGAGGGGTTGCAGGCGCCAAGAATATGATAGGGGCGAAAATCAACATCGATCTTCTTCTTCAAAGTGGCTTTTACGTCAATCTCCGTCAGAACCCCGAAGCCCTTGGCCTTCAGGGCCTGGGTTACCTTGTTGATCGCCGGCTCCATTTCGCTGTCCAGCACCTTGGAAAAACAATAGCTCATTTGTGAATTCTCCATATATAACTGAACGCTAATATATACGGCAAATGCCGCCATTACCAGTGCAAAAATTGTAACAGTTTCGGCAACATATCAAACTCTCAGCCCTGAAGCTTCAGGGAATCCCGGCTCACCGTGTAAGCGCTCAGAGTTTGCAGATAGGTCATACCCAGGAGACTGGTTTCAAGAGCGCCCTCTTCGGCAACCAGGGCACGAATGTCCTTGCGTATGATGCCGCCAACCTCAATCTGCTTCAGAACGATGGCCGCTGCCCGTCCGGTTCCGTTTGCCGTTTGTACCGGAATGTTGAACCTTAGCCTGTCGACCCTGATCCCGGCTGCCCTGGCGTCGTGCTGGGTGAGCACGACCACACTGGCCCCAGTGTCAAAAATCATGCGTATTCTGGCGTCGTTCACCCGCACGTCCATGCTGAAGGTGCTGGAAAAGCCTTTGCGTATCGTCACGGAGTTTTCCTGGTCGGATACCACAGCAGCACCGGGCACCAGTTCGCTGAACAGCCTGCTGGAAAGTCCGGCAATTTCAAAGCGGTAGCTGTAGGCGCCGATAACGATGGCGAACATGCCCGCCCACAGCAGTGCCCCCCCCAGCATGCTCGAAAACCTGACCCGGCGTCCAAACATCCCCGAAGCAATCAGCAACCCGATTGCGAGCAGCGGAATGAGCTGCGCGGTCTGCTCCTTGTCCATGCCGAACAGGCTACCTGCATCGGCATCGATGAGAAGCGCCAGACCGGCAGCAACGAGCAGTGCAACTCCAATGAAAGCCATACGGATTCCTTTACCTGCGATAATGACAAGGGACAGAGCCCCAGGTCACGGACCCATAAACAGGATTACAATGGTATGAGCCAGTTTGTTCGCATAACAGGGGCAAACATGCGGGAAACCGTGTGGTTTTCAAATGCTTGCAACGCATCAGGCGGGCAAATTGGCCACATCCCTTTGGACGCTGAAACCGCTTCAATCCGGCGTGCGGAAAAGGTCTCAAGGGTGTAT
>DROE01000122.1 GCA_011322005.1 Devosia sp. | reverse complement strand
GCGCAGGAATTTGGCACGCCGTTTTATTGTTATTCCGCCGCCACCCTGCGCCGCCATATCTCGGTGATGCGCGAAGCGTTCAAGGACATCGACACTCTTGTCGCCTATGCCATGAAGGCCAATTCCAACCAGGCGGTGCTTACCCTTCTGGCAAAGGAGGGCGCGGGGGCCGACGTCGTTTCGCTGGGAGAACTGGAACGGGCAATCGCTGCCGGAATCCCCCCCGAAAAAATCGTTTTTTCCGGGGTCGCCAAGACCGAAGGCGAAATGCGCCGGGGGCTGGAACTGGGCATCCTTTGCTTCAACATCGAAAGTGAACCCGAACTTGAACGGCTCAACAGGGTGGCAAAATCCATGGGGCTAGTCGCCCCGGTGTCGGTGCGCATCAACCCCAATGTCGACGCCAAAACCCATGCTAAAATCTCCACTGGCAGGGCCGAGGACAAATTCGGCATCCCCTATGAACGGGCGAATGACATCTATGCAAGGATTGCAGAAGCCTCCAGCCTCAGCGCCGCCGGCATCGACATGCATATCGGCTCTCAAATCACCGACCTGGAGCCATTTGACAACGCTTTTTCCCTGATGGCAGACCTTGTGCATGAGTTACGCGCACAGGGACATGACATCACCCATGTTGACGTGGGTGGCGGGCTGGGTATCCCTTATGAAAACGACAACGCACCACCCCCCGACCCGCTGGCCTATGCGGCCATTGTGCGCGAGCGGGTCGCAGCTCTTGGCTGCGCGCTCATTCTTGAGCCGGGACGCATGATTGCAGGCAATGCGGGCATTCTGGTCACAAGGGTTGAATATGTTAAAATGGGCGCTGAGCGGAATTTTGTTATCGTTGATGCGGGGATGAACGATCTGATCCGCCCCACGCTTTATGAAGCTCACCACAACCTGATCAGGGTGAACGAGCCCCTCCCCGGTTCTGCAACGATAAAAGCTGATATTGTCGGCCCGGTTTGCGAAACCGGAGACTTTTTGGCCCGCTCACGCACAATCCCTCAAATGTCCGGGGGCGATTTGCTCGCTGTTATGGGCGCCGGGGCCTATGGTGCGGTAATGGCAGGCACCTATAATTCGCGCCCCCTGATTGCCGAAATTCTGGTCGATGGCGATAAATTTCACGCCGTGCGCCCCCGCCAGACAGTGCAAGCGCTAATTGCTCAGGACAGTGTGCCGGACTGGTTGTAGGCCCTGTTTTTCAGCAGGCCTCGTTCAAATGCCGACGGGCCAGAGAGACTATTTCCACCGGCCTGTTGGCAAGGGCGTCATCGACTTTTGCAACGAGCGCATCGAGCGAAAAGGGCTTGGTGATGACATCATAGATGAGTGCATCAAGCCCGTGGGCGCGCTCGCGCTGGTCGGCAAATCCGGTCATCAGCACGATTTTGACGTCGGGAAACTCTGCTCCCACCTGCAACGCAAGGCCGATGCCGTCCATCACCGGCATTTTTATGTCAGAGAGCAGCAGGTCGAACCGCCCCTCCTGCTCGACCATTGTTTCAGCGGCCAGTCCCCCATCCTCCGCCTCGACAATATCATGGCCTGAAATCGTCAGGGCCTGGGCCACAAACCGGCGCACATTGTCATCATCTTCCGCAATTAGAATTCGCGCCATGATTTACTCCACTCAAAAAACTGACACAGCCCTGAAAAGCTCAGGAATTTCCATCCAGACGCGACATATCCACAAAGCCCAGCCTGATGCCCACAGCCCCTTCCGGGGGCGCGGTGAGCTCGGTTTCAAATTCTATCCATTCTCCCAGACCCATGGCCGAAACCTTTGAGGATACGCTCCACTCATAAAGAGGCTCCCCCCGCTCATCCATGAGACTAACGAGCACCGGTGGCACAGCAACCTGGCGCCCGCTGACATTTTCGATCAAGGCGCTGACAGTCATCACCACCGCTCCGTCACGCAGTGACTTGATGGTGCGCACCTCGCGAAACTCGAGCCCCACAACGTTGACCTTGAGGCCAACAGCTTCATAAAGGCCCGCCAGTTCCGGCAGTGCCACGACAATCCTTTCCCGCAACACAACGCTGCTCCCAAGAACCAGGATCAGCAGAACACCGGCCACCATGGTAGTCAGACGGCGCATCCGGGCCCGGGGCAGGCTTCTTGTCAAGAGATGCTGGCGTCTTTCCATCGCCCGGCGCTGCTCCTCCAGCCTGGAAGACTCGTCCGGTGGAAGGTTCTTTTCGCTTCCACCCGTTTCCGACTGCAAACCCGCCCCGTCATTCAGGTCTTTCCCTTCCTCCGCGTGAAAAGCGGCGTCCAGCGCTCGCTCCTCCTCATCACTGAACATCTTGTCCGGCATCGGGTTCTCCGGCTCCGGCACTGCTTTCCAGTTCTTGTGGCAATTGGCACACTGCACCTTGCGACCGGCATTGCCGATGGTTTGGCTGGCAACCTCGTACCTGGCCTGACAATTTGGACATATGATGAGCATTCAGGGGTCTTGCGCGCTTGTTTGTGCTGGCAAAAAGCCTAAATCATGGGCGTTAATAGAGCGTATGCGCAAACGGATGCGCATGCCCTGACAATCAGGAACCTGCCTCCGGGGTTAACAAATGACAATTCCGTCGCCCCGAGGGGTGGTTTTACCGGCTTCCAAGGAGCGAACATTGCCTCAGGCAGGCTATCGAACCTGTTGGTCAAAGCCCCCGTATCCGGGCACTTGCTGTTATAGTAAAGGTAGCAGTGATTCGGCGGGCATTCATGGTTGAGGAGACCAGCATTTGATCCAGTTTCAGGATGTCGGACTAAGATATGGCGACGGGCCCGAAATACTTTCGGATCTCTCTTTCACCATCGCCCCTGGTTCTTTTCATTTCCTGACCGGGCCTTCGGGTGCGGGCAAGACCTCGCTACTGCGGCTGCTTCTCTTGTCCCTACGCGCCACCCGCGGCCAGATAACCATGTTTGGTGAAAATGTGCGCAGACTCAACCAGGACCGTCTTTTGCAGATGCGCCGTCATATCGGCATCGTCTTTCAGGAGTTTCGCCTGCTCGATCATCTGACAACTTTCGAGAATGTGGCCCTTCCCCTGCGCGTGCTGGGCCAGCCCGAAGCCGAATATGCCGACAATGTCCGCGAGCTGCTTGAATGGGTGGGGTTGGGTGACCGAATGGAAGCCCATCCTCCGGTTCTTTCTGGAGGCGAAAAACAGCGCGCGGCCATAGCAAGGGCTGTCATCGGACGCCCCGATATTCTGCTGGCCGATGAGCCCACCGGCAATGTCGACCCCGAGCTTTCAGAGCGGCTGGTACACCTTTTTGCCGAGCTCAACCGCATGGGCACAACCATAGTCATTGCTACCCACGAGCTTCCCCTGCTCGACAAATTCAAATATCCTCACATGGTGCTTTCCGACGGCAGGCTCATCATAAATGAAAAATAGCAACCCGCCGCCGCACTCCAGAACCACATCCATTGTCCCCGAGCGTTCCATAACCGGGCGCACGCTGATGCTGCTTATTGCAATCATGACTTTTCTGTCCTGCGTCACGCTGGGCGGCGTTGTGCTGGTGCAAAAGTCCGCCATAGCCTGGTCCAGTGATGTGGGGCGACAACTCACCATCCAGATCCGTCCCGTAGAGGGCGAAGTCATGGAAAGCAACCTGCGCACCGCTCTTTCTCTGGCCCGGGCGACTCCAGGCGTTGCCCGCGCCAGCATTCTCTCACTTGACGACAGCAAAAGCCTGCTCGAACCGTGGCTGGGCGCTGATCTGGATTTTTCCGCACTTTCAATACCCCGGCTGGTGATTATTGAGCTTTCAGACCCGCGCGAGGCCGACCTTGCCCAGCTGCGCCGCAACCTTGAAGCGATCCGTGGCGCAAGTCTTGACACCCATTCCGCCTGGCGGCGCCAACTCAACGTCATGGCCGGAACCGTTGTGGTCTCGGGCCTGCTGGTACTGGCACTCATCGTCACAGCGACCGTTCTGGCCATCATCTTCGCCACAAGGGGAACCATGGCCTCGAACCGGGCCATAGTTGATGTGCTGCACTTCATTGGCGCTTCGAACCGTTTCATCGCCGGCGAATTCCAGGACCGTTTTCTGGCTATCGGGCTGCGTGGCGGTATAGTTGGCGGCCTTGCCGCGCTGGCGTTTTTCTTCGCTGCCAGCCTGGCCGTGGGTAATGTATTGCCCGATGCATCAGGTGCTCAACTGGGCATTCTGTTCGGCCGTTTCTCTCTTGGCTGGGACGGTATGCTGGCAATCGCAACCCTCGTGCCCATAATTGCCGGCCTTACCGCTATCACCTCACGCATGACTGTGCGCAGTTTTCTCCGTCAGATATCTTGACCTTGCGCCACATGCCGTGATCTGTGGCCGGTTTGGAGAAGCAAACGGCATCCGGCAGCGCCGGACACAAGGAAATTCGTGAGATGATTATTCAGGCTATCCGGTCAATTTTGTTCTATCTGGCATTCGGTCTGGTCACCCTGGTGTTGGCCACTGTGGCAAGCATAGGAATTCTGATCCCGCCCTATGCGAAGAAAGTCGCCAGATTTTGCGCCACGGTCTGGACGAGGGCGGTAAAGTTTCTGCTCTGGCTTGTCGTTGGCATTCGCTCCAGGGTAACGGGACGGGAAAACATACCCTCCGGCCCCTGTATCATTGCATCCAAACATCAGTCCGACCTGGATACGGTTGTCCTTTATCCCGAGTTCAATCATCCCGCCTTTGCTGCCAAGGTGGAGCTGGCGGCAATCCCCCTGGTCGGAGCCACCATGCGCGCGCTTGATATCATCTTCATTGACCGCAAGAAGCGCGGCGGGGCTCTTGCCAGTCTGATCGAGCAAAGCCGGTTGGCGATTCAGCGCGGCAGGCACATTTTCATCTTTCCCGAAGGCACCCGCAGACTGCCGCTTGCCCCAAGGGATTATCGCTTTGGAGTTGCCAAACTTTACGAGGCCCTTGATGTTCCCGTGCTGCCAGTGGCCCTTAATTCGGGCCTGTTCTGGGGGAGGAACTCCCTGATCCTGTGGCCGGGAACCGCCAGAGCAACAATATTACCCCCCATACCTCCGGGCCTGGGCGCCAAGGAAATGCACGAAATGCTGACCAATGTGATTGAAGCGGAATCAACCCGACTTGCTCTTGAAGCGGTCGAAAAGGGCCTCTCACGCCCAATCAGCGCCCAATTCCGCCAGCGTATCGAATCCGCTAAAAAAAACCTGCCCAAGCAAAACTCCTAGAGTATACGACATATTGACATTTTTGTGGCACTGAACCATATATATGGTAGATGGTGCGATGTCTTGTTGACAGATGCAGAACTTCGTTCTATGTTTGTTCTGTTTCTTCATGGCATTGCGTCCGGCAAGTCATGTCGTGGGGGCAAAACGGGTGCTGATCGCTTCGGGTACGCTTGAACATGATCGGCTCAGCACAGCAAGAGGGCAAAATGTCAGGACAGACCTTCAAGATTTCACTATCCCCCAATCCGCTCACGGCGAGTGATACTCAGGCCTGGCAGGGCGCGTCGGGTAACATCTATGCGCTAAGAGTCGTCTCGGTTGAACGTTTCGTACTTGGCGATTTTCATGCCTATCTGCTGGCAAATGCCGGTCAGGCGATCTGGGTGGGGACCGCCCGTGATGTGATCGACGACCAGATTTCGCGTTCCCAGTTCCGCCGGGCCATTTCCAAAGCCACCAGCGCCTTTGAACTGGACATGCCCCGTGACGAACATCAGCGTTTGCTTTTGTTGGCTGACCTGGAAACGGGACACCCCGTCCGACAGCTTTCAGCCGCCTGAGTCCTCCCAAACTCCTTCAGGCTGTCCGGCCTCCTTTCCTTTGTGCTGCGCATCGCCCAGCACCTGGGCCAGATGGTACAGGTAAGTATCCCTGATATTGAGTTTTTCAAGATGCGATGCGGTGTTGAGCACATAGTCCCTGTTGGTTCCGGCATCCCCTCTGGCATTGTTTACCAGCCTTAGTTGTTCCCTCAGGCTCAGCTTTCCGCTGAACTGATGGTGGGCACGATTTACCACAAATGAAGTGGCAGTAACCCTGGTTCCATCGTCAAGCCGCACTGTCCGCTGAACCTCAAAATATACGCTGGTTACCTGCTCGCGTGCCCTGAGATATTCGAGCACCTCGTCGTGTCTTTCACAACCGACCTCAAAGGCCATACCGTTACATGACCCCCCCGGCACCAGTCCGAACACCAGACCCGGCTTTTCCGGCGTGCCCCGATAGTGGTGCGAGTAGATACATAAAGCCCTGTGCGCCCCATAGAGCCGCGCCGGACGGGCAGCGCGATATTCAAAACCGGGCCGCCAGATCAGCGAACCATAACCAAATACCCAAAAGCTGTCATTGCGCGCCATTTTTGACAATTAATCCCCTTAACACCCATCCCTCTACCCCCGGCTCTGCTTTCTGGCAACGCGTTTCTGCCCCAGGCAAAAAAGCAGGTGACGGGAGGGATTCAGAACGATAAGGGAATTTGCATGAACCGTTTTGTTGTTCTCATTATTGTAGTTGTCACTGTTGTCGCCGGATGGACAGCGACCTGGTTTTATGGTGCCGGTGAAATCAGGCGCCAAATCACCGCCCAGCTGACGGCCAGTCAAAGCGCGCCCGAAAAACTGAACTGCAAGCAGCTCGAGGTTGCAGGCTTTCCGTTTCGTTATGACATATCGTGCACCGGTGCCCGCATCGTCAGCGGCGACGTCACCATTGCAGTTCCCCTGCTCCGGGCCACCGTCTTGATCTATCGCCCCACTCATGCGCTGATATTTGCCACCGGCCCGGCCAGCTACACAGACGCATTTTCGGGTTCTTCGCGCCAATTGCGCTGGCAGAATTTACGGGCAAGCGCGCGCACCAATGGCTGGGCTCTGGCCCGAATTTCTCTTGAGGCTGATGGGCTGGAACTGGTGGACACGCTGGTGGGCGAAAAAACCGTTGCCGCCGCCAGCCGCATTGAAGCCCATATTCTTGATAACCCCGATGCCTATGACGCTGAAAGCAAGCTGGTCCAACTCAATATTTTTGCCCGTATCGAAGCGGGAGAAGTTCCCGAATTTGAAATAGAGAACGCCCGGGTAACATTTGAGGGAGTGGTTGAAGCCCTGCCCGATGATGTGC
>DROE01000121.1 GCA_011322005.1 Devosia sp. | reverse complement strand
TGTGATGTTTCGGGGTTTCCGGACAAATCACATACACACCTCAAGGGTCTGGATGTCTGGGTGCTCGACGCGCTGCGGCCCGTGCCGCATCCCAGCCATCTCAGCCTGCCTGAAAGCCTGCAACTTGTCGCACGGTTCAAACCAAAACAGGCGGTGCTGACCAACCTGCACATAGACATGGACTACGCACACGTGGCGGCCAGAACGCCACCGAACGTTGTTCCGGCTTATGATGGTCTGCGGATTGATGTGACGGCGGGGCGTGTTCTTGATTGAGCAGATTGGAACAATTTTACTCGATATACGACCAGACACGCATGTCCCGATTATTGCACAGTACCCCGGAAAACACCCTTCTCCTGCATGCAATAAAGTTCCATAATATATATTATGCGAACTTGTGACTAAACAAGTTTTGTGGTGAAGCACCGGGCGTAGGGATTGGCGCGGCATGCTCAAACCGGTTTGTAATGATGCTCGACAAAGCGGTTCCAGCCTTTCTTGGTTTTGCTCTCGACCGCCCAGAGCATTCCAGCTTCGGAATGGGGCCAATAGGTCTGGCGGGCGCGTCCGGACGGCATGTCGGCTTCAAAACAAATGGCAGTGGGGTGAATATCCGGCGCTTCGGAAACCCAGCCGCTTGAGCGTTTACCATCCGAGGTAAAGGACCAGAAGCACAAAGTGCCTTCATCGCCCGGGCCAAACAGGCAGATTTCGCCATAGGTTTTCCCGGAGGATGGCTCGCCGATTTGCCAGTCGGCGATCAGTTGAATGAACTTGCCGCCCAGTACCGGTTCAAATTTGCGCTGGCAAACAACCGGGCCCATCTCCGATTCCGCGCTTGCAGACCACTCACCCAGCAATGGTTGGAACAGACCCAGTTTACCCCTTCCCTTTTTCCACATAGGGTTCACTCCGGCCCGTCGCTCTTGCTGCAACGTTAACAAGGTTGCAGTTTTGGTGCAACAAACGCGCTTCTTCAACAGAAGGGCTCCAACTGACCTACCCGGATAATAGACCGTATGAAGCCTTCTCGAGATTTTACCACCCTTGTCGAAATTATGGCGGCACTGCGTGACCCCGAAACCGGTTGCCCATGGGACGTGGAACAGGATTTCAAATCCATTCGCCACTTCACCATCGAAGAAGCCTATGAGGTCGCTGACGCCATCGAACGCGACGACTTTGATGACTTGTGCTCAGAGCTTGGCGACCTGCTGCTGCAACCGGTTTTTCACGCCCAGATGGCGGCCGAGGCCAGACATTTTGACATCGGGGATGTGATTGAAGGCATATGCGATAAACTCATCCGCAGGCACCCCCATATATTTGATACGGGAAAAGAGCTGAACAGCGGCGCGGTTCTGGACCAGTGGGAGCAAATCAAGGCAGAGGAGCGAAAGGGGCGCGCAGCACGGCGTGGAGAGGACAAGCCCCCTTCCCTGCTTGATGATGTGCCAAACGCCCTGCCCGCCCTGCTCCGGGCCGAAAAGCTCTCCAAACGCGCCGCAAAGGTCGAATTTGACTGGCCCGATATGGAGGACGTGCTGGCCAAATGCCGCGAAGAACTTGACGAGGTGGAGGCGGAAATCGCCCTTGGCAATTCGGGGAGAACCCATGAAGAACTGGGCGACCTGCTGTTTGCCGTGGCCAATCTTGCACGCAAGGCCGGGGTTTCTCCCGAAGCGGCATTGAGTGACGCCAACGCCAAATTTGTCCGTCGGTTTGAATATGTTGAACAGCGTTGCTCCGACGAAGGCCTCGACCCGGCCCAGGCAGGCCTTGACCGGCTGCAACTCTATTGGGACGAAATTCGCATCAGAGAGAACAAGAGTGAAGAAAAGTAATTCCCTGTCAGCGCTCAGTGTTTTTCTGGACCTTCAGGCGCGCCCTGAACCGCTCCACAAGCGCGCCCCGATGACGGGGTTGTACGCGCACCTCATAGACGATACCGTCATCATCGGGCGCCTGTTGCCCCAGAACTTCTGCATGGGCATAGAGCCAGCCGATATCTTCGCCCTTTTCATGGGGCACGAGCACCTCATAGGTGCGTGAACCAGCGGCCAGCGCTGTTTCTATGGCCCCAAGAAGAGCGTCAGTCCCCTGCCCTGTTTTAGCTGAAACGCCGATTTGGGCGACGCTGGTTCCGGCAGGTTTTATGCCCGCTGTTTCAATGCCTTGGGCCAACAAGTCAATCTTGTTCCAGACCTCGATAACCGGCGTAGTTTCCGGGTTGACCCCGAGGTCCAACAAAACCTTGAGCACTTCGGCGGCCTGTGCCTCATGGTTGGGATTGGAAACATCGCGCACATGCAGCACAATGTCGGCGAGTATCACTTCTTCCAGGGTTGCCCGGAACGCTGCCACCAGATCGGTGGGCAGGTCGGCGATAAATCCCACGGTATCGGAAAGAGTTATCGCGCGCTGGAGGGGCA
>DROE01000120.1 GCA_011322005.1 Devosia sp. | reverse complement strand
TCCTTGTTCGCAAAACAATTGGTTTAAGGGAGCACCCGTGCGAATCCCAATGGGGCGCGCACGGACTAGATTTGCCTTTCTGTCAAGGGCATTATTTTTGCTGTAGTGCACACGTGTATCCTTTTCAAGGAATGTGTATGTTGAGTGAAAACGGCCGACTGTCCTCCTCTCCCGGAGGAACCTCGATGGTTGTTATTGAGCCGAACAGGCAAATGCAGCAATTGCTGCGGGCCATGCTGATGAACTACGGCTTGCGCTCCGTGCGGGTGTTTTCCGAAACCGAATCGGCCGTCACTTCCATGCTGAATGACCCTCCCGCGATGGTCCTGCTCGACTGGGACGCAGGACCCTATGGCGGGCGTAACCTGCTCAAGCTCATACGGCATCAGAAGATGTATCCGCTTTGCCTGCTGCCGATCATCGTGCTTTTTGCCGAGGCGCGCTCAAGGGCCGTGGAAAGCGCATTGCGGCTGGGCGCGCAGGCGGCACTGGTCAAACCCATCTCTCCCCGGAGTCTGATACAGTATATCGACTGGGTGGCGGCGGATGAGCGCCCCCTCAAACTGGCCGGAGAGCGATATGTGGTTGCCGGCGTTGCCGAGCAACTTGATCAGGAAAATGAAAAACGCGAGCAACTTACAGAGGCGCGGGAGTACCAGGCCCAGCAGGTGGCGGAAATGGACTCAATTCAGGACGATGTGGACCGGATACTCACCTCTACATTCTAGGTCATCGACCCGGGTTTACCGAATTTGTTACATGTTTGGTCCAGACAGGGCTTTGTCTGCTGACTGAGCCGTGATACATGCAAGTTGATTTGCGTGTTTGGCGGGCCGGACTTTCTCCTTGCCGGGGCGCAGGTCCGGGCGAACAAAAAAGAATCTCCTGTCTGGACAATTGTTATGAAACAGTTTTTTGCCGAGTTGTTCATCTGGTGGCACAAACAAACACTGGGCACAAGGGTATGGACCCGGCTGCACGGTTTGCACGTGGGCACCGACGAAGCGGGAAACCGCTACTACAGATCCAGGAAAGGCGACCGCCGCTGGGTCATCTTCAACGGTCCCGTGGAGGCCTCAGCTATCCCGCCGGGTTGGCATGGCTGGATACACCATCGTGTTGATTCTCTGCCCACGGAAGAGCAGTATGCTCCAAAATTCTGGGAAAAACCTCACCAAGCCAATCTTACCGGAACAGTTCGCGCCTACCGCCCTCAGGGCAGCCTGTTTGCAAGGGGTGAGCGTCCCAAAGTCAGCGCCGACTACGATGCCTGGTCGCCCGAATGACATCATCAGAATGCTAAACTGTAAGCTGGCACATCAGGACCGGGGCAGTGACAGGGCTTACCTTCAGAACCAGTTTTAATCGAGCGTTTCTTTCAATTCTGCTGGCAGCTATGATCATATCGCTGACAGCCCGACCCGGGTCGGCTGTCACCATCGCCAATCCGATTGCAAATTTCTCCGGGCTTGACAAAATTACCGGGCGACTGGTCCGGTTTGACGTATATATGGATGAAACCGTGCAGTTTGGCGCGCTTCAGATCACGCCCCGTGCCTGCTACACGAGACCTCCCACGGAAATTCAGCGCACATCTGTATTTGTCGAAGTCGACCAGGTGAGCCTGCGCGGAGGCACTACACGCATTTTTACCGGCTGGATGTTTGCCGAAAGCCCGGCTCTGAATGCCATTGATCATGCTGTTTATGATATCTGGTTGGTGGCCTGCAAGCAGACCTCTGACATACCACCACCATCAGACAGATAAAAATCCCCTTCAGTCATAAGTGCCTCCGAAAGCCGTTTTTCATATTCGGCACGGGGAATTTCAACAGCGCCAAGTGTCTTGAGGTGATCCGATATAAACTGGGTGTCGAGCAGTTGATAGCCACCGGTGTTCAGACGTGCCACCAGATGGGCGAGTGCAATTTTTGAAGTATTGGGGCGCCGATGGAACATGCTTTCGCCAAAAAAAGCCCCTCCGAGCGCCAGGCCGTAGAGTCCACCGACCAGATGGTCCTTTTCCCAGACTTCGACGGTGTGGCAGACTTTTCTCCGAAACAGTTCACCGTACAGCTTGCGAATTGTATCACTAATCCAGGTGCTTTGCCTGGCGGTGCCAAAGCTGGCACACCCCTCGATGACACCATCAAAGTCTGTATCGATCTTTATGGAATAGGTGTGGTTGCGCAGAATCTTGCGCAAACTTCTTGACGTCTTGAATCCGTCAAGGGGAATAATGCCCCGCATTTCCGGGGAAACCCAGAATACATCCGGGTCATCCCGTGATTCCGACATGGGGAAGATGCCGGCCTGATAGGCGCGCACAATCAGGTCAGCACTAAGTTCCGGCGAAAACGGGTCGGTTCTGGAGGTCATGGCAAACTATCCTTGCTCCCCAAAAGTCAGGTACCGGCACCCTGCTTCCGTCAAGAAGCGTTTCACTCACGCATGATGCTCTGCCAGGTATTTTTCCAGCCAGTGAATGTCGTAGTCACCTGAGAGTATATCCGGCTCTTCTAGCAGGTCCTGAAACAATGGCAGAGTGGTTTTGATACCGTCAACGATGAACTCGTCCACCGCCCGGCGCAGGCGTTGCAGACACTCCTTGCGATCGCGTCCATGGGCGATGAGCTTGCCGATCAGACTATCATAGTATGGCGGTACCGCATAACCTTGATAAACCGCCGAATCAACGCGCACTCCCACACCACCCGCAGGGGGATAATAGGTGATCTTGCCCGGGGATGGGGTGAACGTGCGCGGGTCCTCGGCGTTGATGCGGATCTCAATGGCATGGCCCCAGAAGGTGATTTCCTCCTGCTTGAGGCGAAGCTCTTCGCCCGCCGCCACCCGGATTTGCTCATAGACGATGTCCACATTGGTGATGCGTTCGGTAACCGGATGTTCAACCTGGAGCCTTGTATTCATCTCAATGAAGTAAAATTCGCCATCCTCATAGAGGAACTCTATTGTTCCGGCACCGGAATATTCCAGTTTTTTCATGGCGTTGGCGACAATCATGCCGATTTCATCGCGTTGTTTGGCGCTGAGGGACGGCGCGGTGGCCTCCTCCCATATTTTCTGATGCCGCCGTTGCAAAGAACAGTCGCGATCACCCAGATGCACAGCGTGGCCGCGGCCGTCACCCATCACCTGGATTTCAATATGGCGGGGTTTGGTGAGGTACTTTTCAATATAAACCGCGTCATCTCCAAAGGCGGCTTTGGCTTCAGAACGCGCTGTGGACCAGGCATTCTCCATGTCGGCATCATCGCTGGCCAGCTTCATTCCCCGGCCACCTCCGCCCGAAGCCGCCTTGACCAGAACCGGATAGCCGATTTCCCGCCCGATCCTGCGCGCCTCCTCCAGAGTGGGAACTTCGCCTTCAGACCCCGGAACGCATGGGATCCCCAGTTCAATCGCTGTTTTTTTGGCTTCGATCTTGTCGCCCATAATCTCAATATGGCGGGCGGAGGGGCCGATAAAGGTGATCTTGTGCTCTCCCAGAATGCGGGCGAAGCGGGCATTTTCCGACAAGAACCCATAGCCGGGATGCACGGCGTCGGCTCCGGTTATTTCGCAGGCCGCAAGAATGGACGGAATGTTGAGATAGCTTTCGGATGCCGGATTGGGCCCGATACACACACTCTCGTCAGCCAACCGGACGTGCATGGCGTCCGCGTCCACCACTGAGTGCACAGCCACCGTCTGAATACCCAGTTCCTTGCAGGCGCGCAGTATTCTTAGAGCAATCTCGCCGCGATTGGCGATCAGGACCTTGGTAAACATGTCCGGTCCCTTTCTGCTATTCTATCACAACAAGCGGTTCGCCGTATTCGACCGGCTGGGCGTCTGACACCAGCACCTTGGTAACCGTGCCGGAGCGGTGAGCCGGAATCTGGTTCATGGTTTTCATAGCTTCAACAATAACCACGGTCTGACCTTCGGCAACCTTGGTGCCCACGCTCACGAACGGCGCAGCGCCGGGCTCGGGTGAAAGATAGGTGGTGCCGACCATGGGCGAGGGCAGGGTGCCCGGATTTGCCGCAAGGTCATCGGCTGGAGTGCTTACCTGTACCGGCTCAACGACATTGGCGGGGCTGGTGTTCGCTGGTGCAAGAGGAGCTGGCTGAGGAGCAGTATATTGAACAGCCTCAGGTGCCCGGGAGCGGGTTACCCGGACGCGGAAATCGTCCTTTTCAATTTCAATTTCGCTGAGATCCGCCTCGTTGATGAGCTCGGCAATGGCCCGGATCAGGTCCTGATCGATCTCTTTGTTTTCGGGGGACGATTTTGACATATGTTTTCTTACTCCACCGGCAGGGGCCGGAAATTGTTCGGTTTGATGCCTTGGTTCCGGGTTCTAGATCAACTCGTTCAGCGCGTTAAGGGCCAGCGTGTAGCCCGCTGAACCTAGTCCACAAATTACTCCGTTTGCAACCGCTGACACATGAGAATGGTGCCGGTATCTCTCGCGTGCGAAGATGTTTGAAATGTGAACTTCGATGACGGGCAGGTCTAGCGCCCGCAGGGCATCGTGAATTCCGATTGAGGTATGAGAATAGGCAGCGGGGTTGATGATGATTCCAGCGGAACGTTGGTGCGCATCCTGAATCCAGCCGATGAGTTCACCCTCGTGATTGGACTGGCGAAAATCCACCTCCAACCCCAGGCCGGCCGCAGTCTTCCGGCATTCCTTTTCGACATCGTCAAGCGTCTTTGCGCCATAGAGGCCCGGTTCACGCCTACCCAGCAAGTTCAGGTTGGGCCCATTAATTATGAGTATGGTTCTGGCCATTGTTTTCGCCGCCTTTTCACGCCCGCGCCTCACAAGCGATCAGGCCAATACACGAATTGACCCGAAAACGCAAAAAGGCAATGCCGACTGCCCGCAAGGGCCAACAAATCCGGTCCTTGAACGTGCATGGGGTGACGTGTGTACGAGTCAAATATCGCAAACGGTGCTTCCGCACTCCCTCATGCTGTCGATGCGGCTCTTGAGTGCTTCATATCCAACCGCACCGGGCAGAATTTCATCGCCGATAATATAGCTTGGGGTGCCGGTAATTCCGAGCCCTTCCGCCAGTACATAGGAGCGCTGGATAACAGAGGTCACCGCCTCGCTTCTTGCATCCAGACCGATGGAAACCGGGTTCAGACCCACTTCGCGTGCCGCATTGAGTGCCGCTTCACCCGTAACCTGGCCGCGACCGGTGAACAGCAGTTCGTGGAACTGCTGATAAAGCTCGGGCGCCACATTGTTCACCACCACGCTGATGCGTGCAGCGGCAACAGAATCATTGGAGAGAACGGGGAATTCCTTGAGAATGATCCGCAGGTTCGGGTCTTCTTCCAGAAGACGCACCATGTCGGGCATGGCCTGCCGGCAAAAGCCGCAATTGTAGTCAAAAAACTCGACAAGAGTGACATCACCATTCGGGTTGCCAAGCACTACGTGGCCGGGGTCGTCGTAGATTTCCTGCTGAAAAGAGGCCAGAGCCACCCGCGCCTGGGCGGCTTCCTCAGCCCGCAACTGCACCTGAAGCGCGCTGGAAACCCTTTGCAGAATTTTGGGGTCTTCCATAAGGAAGTTTTCAATCATTGGATTGAGCGTGTCCTGGTCAATGAGCGCAACCTGTTCGGAGCCCAGAGTTTCTGCGGCTTCTGCCCGTTCGTCCAGCATCCGGGCAACAATTTCGCGTACCGCGCTGTCATCCAGAACTTCGGGCTCGTCGCGAAAGGCCAGTGTGGCTACCGCCCCGGTCAGAAGAGCAACGACAAACATCAGAGCCAGCGTTGTACGGTTCATGGGGGAAGCTCCCTTTTGAAGAACGGAGGTCGGGCCCGATCCCGACATTCTCAGATCAAGCTTAAGATATCGTCTGCCCGAAGCCAAGCGGGAGACCCCTCGATCAAGTTTTCTTGAGCCTGACGGGCCAGCCCCAGTGCGGTGCCTTTGTCGCCGCGCGCATAGGCAGCCTCCGCCGCCGCAAGCGAAGCCTCTCCCTGTTTTCCCAAAGCGGCATAGGCACGCGCCAGAAGCGTATAACCCAGAACCGAGTTTGGCTCCTCACGGGTAGCCCGGCTGAGCTGCAATATGGCTTCCTCGAAATTTTTGCTGCCACCCGCCTCCACAAGAGCCAGCCCGTAGACCAAGCGGATAAGCGCTTCGCCCGAGGCCAGTTGCAGGGCTTTTTTGAGAGGCGCCAGCGCCTCTTGCGGTCTTCCGGTTTCAAGCAAAATCTGCCCCAGCAACTCGTGAAAATACGCGTTGGATGGGGAGGCATCGACCAGTCTTGGCATCTGCTGGATGGCTGAAATCGCCGCGCCGGCCCTGTACGCTGTGATGATACGCGCATAACGGGCCGGAAGAGAGGTGTCGCCGTTGGGGTAGCGGTTCAGCGTGGTCGCCTGGCTTTCCATGAAGCCGACGATTTTCGCCTGGACCAGTTCGAACTGCATGATGTCGGCACGGCTGTCGGTCCGGTTCCAGGCAGCGCTGGCCCTTGCGGCGGCGGTGACGCGCTCCAGACGTTCTGCGGGTTCGGGGTGGGAGCGCAGATAGGGGGACGCCCCCGCGATAGCGCTCTGATTGGAACCAAGGAGTTCCAGAACATCGACCATTCCCTTTGGAGAATAGCCCGCCCGTTCCAGATAGGTCAGGGCCGAGGCGTCTGCTGCACTTTCCTCTGTGCGCCGAAAGGCCATCAGAGAATTTACGCCGGCAGATTGCGCAGCCAGAATGAAGGCGCTGGCCATGCCGCCGATTTCCGAAACCCCGCCGGCGGAACCGGCGGCCATTGCCCCAACTCCCAGCACCATGGCCAGGGCCTGCAAGCGCCCCGTGGTTTCTGTGCGTTCACGGATTCTAGCCAGGTGCCCTCCGGCCAGATGCCCGATTTCATGGGCGATGACCGCGCGCAGGGCGTTGGGTGTTTCAGCATCCAGAATAGTGCCGTAATTGATGAAAATGGCGCCGCTCTCCACCACGAATGCGTTGAAGCGCCGATCGGCCACAATATAGATGCGCCGGTTGGTGTGGGCAATTCCCGCTGCCTGCAGCAGTGGATCAGCCATATCACGAATCAAGCGCTCGACTTCAGCATCGCGAATAATGCGGATCTGCTGGGCCGCAGCAGGCTGAGCACCCAGCAGCAGTACCAGAACAAACAAGGCATACAGGTATTTCAGGAAAGAAGCTCTGAAGATGGACTGTCGCATGAGGTTTGCTCTGAAATCGGATGCTCAAGGCGTGG
>DROE01000119.1 GCA_011322005.1 Devosia sp. | reverse complement strand
TGAGCATTGAGGAGCCCCCTGCTCCAAATTCCGCAATGGATTCGACGTTGCCCGCGGGCGGTAGATTGGTATTTTCGGACTTGGGCATGGGCTCTTGTCTGGGTTGATGATGTCAGGATCAGGGGCGGGAAAGTTGCCCGCCCCTGCTTCATTTTGTAACCACTTGAATTAGCGGATCAACCCCAGCAGAGGTTGGTGCCCTCGGTGGTGTCGATTGAATCGACTCCGTCGACAGGCATATCAGTGACAAGTGCGACACCGGTGTCGAAGAACTGCTTGCCCGGAGTTGGCTCCGGCTTGGTGCCGTCATCGGCCCATGCTTTAATCGCCTCGATGCCCAGTGATGCCATCAGCAACGGATATTGTTGTGAAGTGGCGCCGATGATGCCGTCCTTGACATTCTGAACACCAGGGCAGCCGCCATCAACGGAAACGATCAGAACATCGTTTTCCCGACCAATGGCTTTGAGCGCTTCATAGGCACCTGCCGCTGCGGGCTCGTTGATGGTGTAGACCACATTGATCCCCGGGTCCTTGGCCAGAAGGTTTTCCATGGCCTTGCGACCGCCCTCCTCGTTGCCGGCGGTAACATCGTGACCAACAATGCGCGGATCCGTTTCATCACCCCATTTGTTGGGGTCACCAAGTTCGATACCAAAGCCCTGAAGAAATCCCTGATCACGCAACACGCCAACCGTTGGCTGGCTCACTGCCAGATCAAGCATGGCAATCTTGGCGGTAGCCGCTGCATCGCCCAGCGAGGCGGCAGCCCATTTGCCGATCAATTCGCCTGCAAGGAAATTGTCCGTTGCAAATGTGGCGTCAGCGGCATCAATGGGGTCAAGCGGAGTGTCCAGGGCGATGACCAGCAGGCCAGCTTCACGCGCTTGCGTTACAGCGGAAACAATCGATGATGTGTCCGAAGCGGTCAGCAAGATACCGCTGGCACCATCGGCAATGCAGGTTTCGATCGCGGCAACCTGTGTCTCATGGTCACCGTCCACCTTGCCAGCAAAGGACTTGAGCGTAATTCCGAGTTCTTCAGCTTTGGCGGTAGCACCTTCCCTCATTTTTACAAAAAACGGATTTGTGTCCGTTTTTGTAATCAGGCAGGCGGTTACACCTCCGTGACTTCCCGCAAATGCGGGGCTGGCCAGAACTGCGGCAGCCAGCAATGTTCCAACAATTAGTCGTTTCATAAGTTCCTCCCAAAGAGTTTTGCATGCCCGCGGCCGGGCAGCACTGCGCGCCACCCAAGGCGGCAGACCGGATGGAATTTGATACGACGGCAGAAAGATGTCAATATGTAAATCTAGTTGATTTATTAATTTGACCCTCCGGCGTTGTATCAACGGCAAAAATGTTTATGGGTACCCCCATGAATGAGCAAAAGGTCAGACCGCTTTCCGCCGGCGCCAACCAGAGAGGGGTTCGCGATTACAACGAGCGCCTGCTTCTCTCCATGATTCAGCGCTACGGCGAGATGCCCGGCAGTGATCTGGCGCGGCGTGCAGGGCTGTCTCCCCAGACAGTATCCGTGATCATCCGCAAGCTGGAGCGGGACGGTCTTTTGACGCGGGGCGAACCCGTGCGCGGAAGGGTCGGCAAGCCCTCAACCCCGATTACGCTGGCGGCAGATGGAGTGTTCTCTTTCGGCTTGAAAATTGGGCGCAGGACCGCTGACATTCTCCTGCTCGACTTTTGCGGCACGGTTCAAAAGCAACTACAGACAACCTATCAGTATCCAATGCCCTCGACGGTGTTTTCCTTTCTCGAAGCGGGACTGAAGACGCTTACACAGGAACTGGAGCCAGCCAGCATCTCCCGAATTGCCGGAATTGGCATCGCCGCGCCGTTTGAAATCTGGAACTGGCACGAGTCTGTCGGCGCCCCCGCAGAGGCATTTGAACAATGGAAGAGCATAAGCTTTCGGCAGGAAGTGGCCAGGTTCAGCGCCCTGCCCCTTTCGATCGTGAACGATGCCACGGCAGCTTGCCGGGCCGAGCATGTATTCGGACGCGGCAAGGAATTTCGCGACTACGCCTACTTTTTTGTTGGTGTGTTCATCGGAGGTGGAATTGTCCTCAATCACTCGGTTTATGAAGGCAACCAGGGAAACGCAGGCGCATTCGGACCCTTGCGCAGCATTGGCCCGCAGGGGGAAAGCCGTCAGCTTCTTGATGCGGCGTCCATATACCTGCTGGAAGATGGGCTGGCGAAGTCTGGAACCAACCCGGACATCTTGTGGGAACAGCCACAGGACTGGAGCGGTTTCCCCGAGATTCTGGAAGAATGGATTGACGCCACGGCGAGAGAACTGGCCATTGCCAGCCTGAATACCTGTGCGGTCATAGATTTTGAAGCGGTAATTGTTGACGGCGCCATCCCGGCATCAGTCAGAAGGAAACTCGCAGAAAAAATGCGGCACCATATTGTCAGCCTTGATTCCCGGGGCCTGATTGTTCCCGAAATCGCAGAAGGCACCATCGGGGGCAATGCCCGGGCAATCGGTGCGGCATGTGGACCCGTTTTTTCCCAGTTTTTTCTGGACACACACGCAGGATTGCCGGTGTCCTAGCGATATCACCGGCAAGTGAGCGCCGAGCGAGGCGAAGCGCAGCAAATGCAAGCGGGTGTAGAGCAGAAAAAGATGGCGGGTGGGGAGGGATTCGAACCCCCGGGACGCGCTAACGCCCACCGGTTTTCAAGACCGGAGCAATCGACCACTCTGCCACCCACCCGTATTTTGGGACCTGCCCCACCAGGAAGGCCGGTCGCGCGTTGCCTTCCCGCGAACGACCCGTTTAGCGCCTTGCGCCGAAGCTGGCAAGTCCGCCCGCTAGGGAACAAGATTTGTGGCGCCGATCGTCTCACGGTTTTCCAGTGCTTGGTGGGCTTTACTTGCCTCCTTGAGCGCAAAGGTCTGGCCGATATGGGCTTTTATCTTTCCGGTGGCAAGGGCATCAAACACGTCCTTTGCTCCCGCCAGCTCGCTTTTGCGGTCCGGGAAATAGTGGGCCAGCGTCGGGCGGGTCAGGAACAGCGAGCCCGAGGTGGCAAGCACCCCCAGACTGGGCACGGCAACGGGTCCCGAGGCATTGCCAAAGCTCACCATCAGGCCGCGCGGTCTCAGGCACGCCAGCGAGCGCTCGAACGTATCCTTGCCAATTGAATCATAGACCACATCGACGCCGCGTCCCGAAGTAATCTCTTTCACCCGGGCGACAAAATCCTCGTCGCTGAGATTGATCACATGATCGCAACCATTGTTGCGTGCATTCTCTTTTTTTTCGTCCGAGCCAACGGTGCCGATTACGGTGGCGCCAAGGGATTTTGCCCAGGAGCAGGCCAGCTGCCCTACCCCGCCCGCTGCGGCGTGAAACAGCAAATTGTCTCCGGGTTTGACGGCCCAGGTGTCCTTTATCAGATAGCGCGCGGTCATGCCCTTGGAATAGACGGCAGCGGCGGCGTCATCATCAATATCGTCCGGGACAGGAATGGCGGTCCGGGCGGGCATTACCCGGCTCTGGCTGTAAGAGCCGATGGGCTGAAAATAGGTGATCCGCGCGCCAACCTTTGTGCTGGTGACCCCCTCGCCCAGTTCCTCGACCACGCCTACAGCGGCAACACCGGGCACAAAGGGCAGTTTGTTGGGATAAAGGCCGGTGCGATGATAAACGTCGATAAAGTTCAACGCGATCCTCGTGTGACGCACCCGGATTTCGTCCCGCCCCGGTTCGCCAACGGGGTGTTCAACATATTCCAGAACCTCCGGCCCCCCGAACTCGCGAACTACAATTGCCTTGTTCATTTTTCTTCTTTCCGTGCTGCGGCCCTGGCCTCGCTTTTGCGCTGTTTGCGCTTGGCGCTGGCAAAAATATTGAAGCCTGCCACCATAATCGAAAAGGCCATGGCCGAATAGATATAGCCCTTGGGAATATGGAAGCCCAGACCGTCGGCCACAAGGGTCACCCCGATGAGGATGAGAAAAGCCAGCGCCAGCATCTTGGTGGTGGGGTGTGCTTCGACAAAGCGGGAAATGGGGCCCGAAGCCACATACATCACACCCATGGCGATGATGACCGCCGCAATCATCACCTCCACATGCTGGGCCATGCCGATGGCGGTAACGATGGAGTCCACGCTGAAAACCGCGTCCAGAACGACAATCTGGGAGACGATGACCAGAAATGCGGCCTGCACCTTTTTGGCGCTGCGCTCCTTCTCATCCTCTTCAATGACCCCGTGAATTTCGCTCGTGGCCTTGAATATCAGAAAAGCTCCCCCGGCGATAAGAATAAGGTCGCGCCATGAAAAGGCATGACCAAGGGCGACAAAAACAGGCTCCGTCAGCCCGATCATCCAGGTAAGGATAAGAAGGAAAGCAATACGAAACACCAGCGCCAGCGCCAAACCGACCCGGCGCGCCTGTGTGGCCTGTCTTTCTGGCAGGCCACCAATCAGCACCGAGATGAACACCACATTGTCGATGCCCAGTACGATCTCCATCAAGGTCAAAGAGGCAAGGGACGCCCACACTGCGGGATCGGACAAAAGCTCTGCCATAGTGGCTCACCTGTTGGTTTTTGCCTCCTTGATATGAGCCAAAACCTCCTCGCTGAAAAGAGGTTTGAAGCCAATTCCAACTCCCCGGCATTGTGAGCAATGGTTTTCTCTCAATCTTTGAAAAGTTCGAAAAGGCTTTCCCTTTTGCCCATGGGAACAACATCGACAAATCTCTAAATTGGCATGCAAGCAAAACATGTCACGTCACAAGCGGACCAGAATACGGAGATTGCCATGGAATCGTTTTCACCCCTTGGCGCCCTTTTGGGGGGCGCAATGATCGGGCTGGCCTCGGCCCTGTTGTGGCTGGGCAACGGTCGCATCGCGGGAATATCGGGCATATTTGGACAATTGTTGCCACCCGCAAATGCCATGGTCTGGCGGCTGGTTTTTCTGGGGGCCATGGTCGCTGGAGGGTTTGGCGCAGCTATTCTCATTCCCGGCCTCGGCGTCGGCGGGCCGGGCGGGGAACCCGTGCAACTGGTGGGCAATCCGCTGTGGATCGTGGTTTCGGGCCTGTTGATCGGTTTGGGCACAAAAATCGGCAATGGCTGCACCTCGGGACACGGGGTGTGCGGGCTGGCCCGGTTCTCCTACCGCTCGCTGATCGCTGTTATCGTGTTTTTCGTGGTGGCGATTGTTACGGTCGCGGCAACCGGAGTAGTTTAGATGAAAAACTCAATATCTCTCCCCTACCTGGCCGTCGCCGCCCTCAGCGGTACGCTGTTTGGCTCCGGGCTTTATATCTCACAGATGATCGACCCGCTCAAAGTTCTCAGGTTTCTTGATTTTGGAGCCATACCCAGCGGTGGCTGGGACCCCAGTCTGGCCTTTGTCATCGTGGCTGCCATCGGGGTTATGTATATCGGAGTGCGCTTGAGCAAAAGGCGAAACGCACCGCTGTTTGATTTCAGGTTCCATGAGCCGGTCGCAAAACAACTCGATGCGCCTCTTGTTATCGGAGCGGTCCTGTTCGGGATTGGCTGGGGCATGTCGGGAATTTGCCCGGGGCCCGCCATCACGCTGATTGCTTTCATGCCCGAAAACCTGATGATGTTCCTTGGCGCATTGTTTGTCGGCTCGTTTGGGGGTACTTATGTACAGGACCGGCTGACAGCAAAACAGGTAACGGCTTGAGCAGAAAAACCAAAGAGCGCCCAAAGTCGACATGCGATTGCGTGGTTGTCGGTGGTGGACTTGCAGGGCTCGTTGCTGCCTGTGCAACTGCAAAAGCAGGCCTGGACGTCATCCACCTGGCCCCCGCTGCTCCCCCGGACCACCGGACTTCGGCTCTGATGGTGCCAAGTGTCAAAATCCTGGCGGATCTGGGGCTGGTTGATGACCCCAACGCGCTTGGGGAGCCGCTCAGAAAAATCCGCATTATTGACGCAACCAGCCGCCTTGTACGCGCTCCTGAAGCGCTGTTTGACAGTGCCGAGGTCAACGAACAGGCCTTCGGTTGGAACTTTGCCAACGCTGCCATGTCCACCCAGTTCAGCCAGCATGTTGAGGCCCTGCCCAATTTGAACCGGCTCGAAGCCAGCGCCACCGGACTGACGCGTGTCGAGAGCGGCTGGATGCTTGCTCTTTCCGATGGCCGCTCCATAAAAACAAGTTTGGTGGTCGGAGCGGATGGAAAACGCTCGTTTGTGCGCGAAGCAGCGGGCATTTCAATTAACGAAACCCGGCACAAGCAGTCCGCGCTGGTGTGTGACCTGAAACTTTCCTTTCCGCTGAACGGGGAGTCGGTGGAATTCCACTATGAGAACGGGCCGTTCACGCTGGTTCCCGCCGGAGGACAAAGGGCAAATCTTGTCTGGATCGAGGGGGTTGAAAGGCTTGCGGAAATCACAGCACTGGCCCCCGAGGCAATATTGGCCGCCATCCAGGAAAGAAGCCAAAACCTGTTTGGAAAACTAGAGCTTGAAACCCCGGCCGTTGTTTTTCCCCTTTCCAGCTTTGAGGCTGACACGATGGGAAAAGAGGGAATTGTGCTGGTCGGAGAATCTGCCCATGCCTTTCCTCCCATCGGTGCGCAGGGACTGAACCTGAGCCTGCGGGACGTGGCAGGACTTGTGGGCTGCGTCAACAAGGCCAGACTTACCCGACCGGACTGGGCAACGGGTGTCAGCAAAGCCTATTCCGGGGTGCGCAAAGCCGACGTCAGGCGCACCAACATGATGGTGGGCGGCCTGTTCAAGTCACTTCTTTCAGGTTTGCTCCCCGCTCAGGCATTGCGCGCGGGCGGCGTGTGGGCGCTCAAGAAACTGCCGCCCCTGCGCAAATCTGCATTCAGACTGGGCATGGGACCGGGTTGAAACCACGCCTATTCCTTGGCTTTAGCTCTGGGTTTGCGCTTTTTGCCGGTTTTTGGTCCGGTAAGTGATTTGGGGCGGGCTGGAGACAGCGGAGATGCTACGAGTTCCAGTCGTGCTTCCCTGCCTTTTCCGACCACAGCAACTTTTACGGTGCCTCCCTCAGTCAATGGCCCAAACAGCAATTCGTCAGCCAGGGGCTTCTTGATGTGCTGCTGAATTACGCGGCCCAGCGGCCGCGCACCCATGGCCTCGTCGTAGCCTCGCTCTGACAACCATTCGGTGGCCTCCGGTGTCAGCGAGATGGTGACGTTGCGCTCGGCAAGCTGGGACTCCAGTTGCAGAACGAACTTTTCAACGATGCGATGCACAACGTCCGCGGACAGTGGCGCAAAGGAAATGATTGCGTCGAGCCGGTTGCGGAACTCGGGGGAAAACATGCGGTTGACGGCCTCTTCGTCGTCCCCGACTTCGCGCTTGCGCCCGAATCCAATGGGCGACTTGGCCAGCTCCGCTGCGCCCGCATTTGAAGTCATGATCAGAATGACATTGCGGAAATCCACGGTCTTGCCGTTGTGATCGGTCAAGCGGCCGTGATCCATGACCTGCAACAGCACGTTGAAAATGTCGGGGTGGGCTTTTTCGATTTCATCCAGCAGAACAACACAATGGGGCTGCTGGTCAACCCCATCGGTGAGCAGCCCCCCCTGGTCGAACCCCACATAGCCCGGAGGCGCGCCAATAAGCTTGGAAACGGTGTGGCGCTCCATGTATTCCGACATGTCAAAACGCAGCAAATCAACACCAAGCGTGTCGGCCAACTGTCTGGCCGCCTCGGTTTTGCCAACACCTGTCGGTCCGGTGAACAGATAGGAACCGATGGGTTTTTCAGGCTCGCGGAGCCCGGCCCGGGCAAGTTTTATTGCCGAGGACAAGGCCTCGATGGCCGGGTCCTGTCCGAACACAACTCGTTTCAGGTTGGTCTCAAGGTGTGTCAGCAGTTCCACATCGGAGCGGGAAACAGACTTGGGCGGTATGCGGGCAATCGTTGCAATGGTCGCCTCGATATCGCCGATAGTGATGACCTTTTTACGTTTAGACTCAGCCAGCAGCATCTGTGCGGCGCCGGTTTCGTCGATCACATCAATGGCCTTGTCCGGCAATTTGCGGTCGGTAATGTAGCGAGCGGAAAGCTCCACAGAGGCCTTGAGCGCGTCATCGGTATATTTGACCTTGTGGAACTCCTCGAAATAGGGTTTGAGCCCCTTCATTATTTCAACCGCATCAGGCACGCTTGGCTCCGCCACGTCAATTTTCTGGAACCGGCGAACCAGCGCCCTGTCCTTCTCAAAGAACTGGCGGTATTCCTTGTAAGTTGTTGAACCAATGCAACGAATTGCACCCGAAGCCAATGCCGGCTTGAGCAGATTAGACGCATCAAGCGCACCGCCCGATGTGGCTCCCGCGCCAATAACCG
>DROE01000118.1 GCA_011322005.1 Devosia sp. | reverse complement strand
TGAACAGGCCCATCTATGCCAAGACCTCTGCCTATGGGCATTTCGGGCGGAAACCGGGTCGGGGCGGTACATTCTCCTGGGAAAAGACCAACCTGGCCAAAACGCTCAGGTCCAGACTTAAAAAATAGCGCGCGCTTGCCTCCGCGAGCCTGACCCGCTACATCGCGCCACAATGAGCAAGCCGCCTGAAAATTCTCAAACCGGCAAGCCTCGGCACCGTGCCTTTTTTGGCCGTGTATCGGGCAAACGCCTGCACAAGGGCCAGCACGCCCTGCTTGAAACGCTGCTGCCCGAGCTTCAGGTCGACCTTCCTGAAGAGGGCATGATTGACCCCGAGCAATTGTTCTCCAAAGCCGCAAAGCAGCGCATCATCGAAATCGGTTATGGCGGCGGCGAACATCTGGCGCGGCTGGCTGAGGAAAACCCGGAAACCGGCTTTGTCGGCTGCGAGGTTTTCACCGGCGGTATCGGAAAGATGCTGCAAAAGATTGCCGTGCAGGGCCTCAAAAACATCTCCCTGTTCACTGAGGACGCGTTCAGGCTTCTTCAGGTGCTGCCCGACGCCTCCATTGACGGCGTCTATCTGCTCTATCCCGACCCCTGGCCCAAGTCTCGGCATCACAAGCGCCGCTTTGTCTCAAAAACAACCCTTGACGAATTGGCGCGGGTTCTGAAGCCACAAGGGTTTTTTCGTTTTGCCACCGACATCGAGGATTATGCCAACTGGACGCTGGCCCACATCCTGCGCCATGAGGGGTTTGAGTGGCCCCCATGCCCGCCGGGAAGCTGGCATAACCCATTTTCCGGCTGGCAGCCGACCCGCTATGAGGAAAAGGCCCGCCGGGAGGGTCGTGACAAGAGTTTCTATTTCTCCTTTCGCTGTCGGGATGCGCAAAATCTTGGCTTGAAATAAATGCCGCATGGGTCTATATCACTGTTCAACATCTCAGGGTTAACCAGAGAGTGGGTGCCAACCGGCCCCGCTCTTTTTTGTTGCCTCGACACCAAAAAACGCCCCGCAAGGCAAAAACGAGCGAACAGACGTGAACGATACCGGACGCTATATCCGTGAAACCGGACAGGAACAGCGCATCGCCGCCATTATTGAGCCGATAGCGCGTGACCTCGGGTTTTTTCTGGTGCGGGTAAAAATATTGCCTGACAATGGCTGCACCCTGCAGATTATGGCTGAGGATGAAAACGGGCGTTTTTCCATCGCCGATTGTCAGGTACTCAGCCAGGAACTATCTCCGGCCCTGGACGTGGAAGACCCCATAAACAAGGCCTACCATCTGGAGGTTTCATCCCCCGGTATCGACCGGCCATTGGTGCGCGCCCGCGACTTTGAGCGCTGGGCCGGGCACGAGGCCCGCGTTGAGCTGGCCCACATGATAAATGGACGCAAACGCTTCCGTGGGGCGATTAAGGGCACCGATGGCACCTCGGTGACCATCATTCTGCCCGACGTGCCCGAGGGAGCCGACCCCGACGCCATTTTGCCCCTGGCCGATATTGCCGAGGCCAAATTGATTTTAACCGACCGGTTGCTTGAAAGCGCCCGGCACGAACAGGAAAACGACGCCACGCTGGAAAACCCGGATGTGGAACAATTTATACAGAACCCGGAGGAGACCAACTAATGTCAGTTTCAGCCAACAGGCTTGAGCTTTTGCAGATTGCCGATGCGGTGGCCCGTGAAAAGTCCATCGACCGCATGATTGTAATCGATGCGATGGAAGAAGCCATCGCCAGGGCCGCCCGCACCCGCTATGGCGCTGAAACTGAAGTCAAGGCCGAAATAAATCCCAAGACCGGCGAAATGCGCCTGTGGCGCTTGCTCGAGATTGTCGAAAATGTCGAGGAGCACGGCCGCCAGATTTCCCTTGAGAACGCAAAAGAAAAAACCGAAGCCGCCCGGCTTGGCGACTATATCTCCGAGCCGCTGCCTCCGATGGAATTTGGACGGCTCGCCGCCCAGTCGGCCAAACAGGTTATTGTGCAAAAGGTGCGCGATGCCGAGCGCGAGCGCATGTATAATGAATATTGCGACCGCGTCGGCGAAATCGTCAACGGCTCGGTCAAGCGGGTCGAATATGGCAATGTCATCGTC
>DROE01000117.1 GCA_011322005.1 Devosia sp. | reverse complement strand
CATCATCGGCCAGGGTCCGGCCCAGAATACGTTGGCCCAACGTTGCCACCACCTGACCTGAGTCGACAATCGGCTCTGTGGTCAGGCCTGCATCGGTACCACAGTCAATCTGGGTGATGATGCTGTCCTGGGCCACGTCAACCAGCCGGCGGGTAAGATAGCCGGAGTTGGCGGTTTTCATCGCCGTATCGGCCAGCCCCTTGCGTGCTCCGTGAGTGGAGTTGAAATATTCCATCACCGTCAAACCTTCCTTGAAGTTTGACAGAATGGGCGTTTCGATGATGGAGCCATCGGGGCGGGCCATCAGCCCGCGCATACCGGCAAGCTGTTTCATCTGCGCCGGAGAACCGCGGGCTCCCGAGTGCGACATCATGTAGACCGAATTGATGGGCTTCTGCCGGCCGGTTTCTTCGTCAAAGTCTACCGAAGCTATGCGGTTCATCATGTCGTCGGCAACCTTGTCGCCGCACTTGGCCCAGGCATCCACAACCTTGTTGTATTTTTCACCCTGGGTAATCAGACCGTCATTGTACTGCTGCTCAAATTTTTCGACCTGAGCGCGCGCCTCTTCGACGGTTGCAGACTTGCTGTCAGGAATGACCATGTCGTCCTTGCCGAAGGAGATTCCTGCCTTGCAGGCGTGTTTGAAGCCCAGATCCATGATTTTGTCACAGAAAATAACGGTTTGTTTCTGACCGCAGGCCCGGTACACCGTATCAATCATCTGGGAGACCATTTTTTTGGTCAGCAGGATGTTGCAGGTGGAAAACGGCACAGCTGAGTGCTTGGGCAAAAGCGCGCCGATCATCATGCGGCCCGGCGAAGTTTCCACGGTCTCCGACACCAGCTCGCCGTCAGCATTGAGGTTCTTCACCCGCGCCTTGATGCGCGTGTGCATAGTGATCATCTTGTTCTCAAGCGCGTGCTCGATTTCGGCCATCGAGCCAAATGCCATGCCCTGTCCCGGCTCGTTCTCATAGATCAGCGACATATGATAGAGGCCCAGAACAATGTCCTGGCTGGGCACAATAATCGGCTGACCGTTGGCGGGGTGCAGGATGTTGTTGGTTGACATCATCAGAACCCGCGCTTCAAGCTGGGCTTCGAGCGAAAGCGGCACATGCACCGCCATCTGATCGCCGTCAAAGTCAGCATTGAAGGCAGCGCAGACCAGCGGATGCAGTTGAATGGCCTTGCCTTCGATCAGCACCGGTTCGAACGCCTGAATGCCAAGTCGGTGCAGGGTCGGCGCGCGGTTAAGAAGCACCGGGTGCTCGCGGATTACCTCGTCCAGAATGTCCCAGACCTCGGGGCGCTGTTTTTCCACCAGCTTCTTGGCCTGCTTGACGGTTGAGGAAAAGCCCTTGGCTTCCAGCCGCGAATAGATAAACGGCTTGAAAAGCTCAAGCGCCATCTTCTTGGGCAGCCCGCACTGATGCAGCATCAACTCGGGGCCAACGGTAATCACCGAGCGGCCCGAATAATCGACACGCTTGCCCAGAAGGTTCTGGCGGAAGCGGCCCTGCTTGCCCTTGAGCATGTCGGAAAGCGATTTCAGTGGCCGTTTGTTGGCTCCGGTAATGGTGCGTCCGCGCCGTCCATTGTCAAACAGCGCATCAACAGATTCCTGAAGCATGCGCTTTTCGTTACGCACGATAATATCGGGCGCGCGCAATTCAATCAGGCGTTTGAGGCGGTTGTTGCGGTTGATGACCCGGCGGTAAAGGTCGTTCAGGTCGGAGGTGGCAAACCGACCCCCGTCGAGCGGCACCAGCGGGCGCAACTCGGGTGGAATGACCGGCACAACTTTTAGAATCATCCATTCAGGCCTGTTGCCCGAAACGATGAACTGCTCAATCAGCTTGAGGCGCTTGGCCAGCTTTTTGGGCTTGAGTTCGGTGGTTGCCTCGGCAATTTCGACACGCAGATCGGCGGCGATTTTTTCAAGGTCCAGCGCCATCAGCATCTCGCGGACGGCCTCGGCGCCAATCATTGCGGTGAAACTGTCAGCGCCATACTCCTCCTGGGCGTCCAGATATTGCTCTTCGGAAAGCAATTCCATCTGGGAAAACGGCGACAGGCCAGGCTCGATAACCACATAATACTCAAAATAAAGAATGCGCTCGACATCCTTGAGCGTCATATCCAGCATCGAGGCGATGCGCGAGGGCAGCGATTTCAAAAACCAGATGTGCGCCACCGGCGCCGCCAACTCGATATGACCCATGCGCTCGCGCCGGACCCGCGACAAGGTGACCTCAACCCCGCACTTTTCGCAGATAACGCCCTTGAACTTCATACGCTTGTATTTGCCGCACAGGCATTCGTAATCCTTCTGGGGTCCGAAAATACGCGAGCAGAACAGGCCGTCACGCTCCGGCTTGAAGGTGCGGTAATTTATGGTTTCAGGCTTCTTGATTTCGCCGAACGACCAGGAAAGAATTTTCTCCGGGCTGGCGATATTGATTTTCATCTGATCGAAATGTTCGATCGGAGCCTGCGGATTGAACGGGTCCATGACCTGTTGATGATGGTTCATCTGTTTTGTCTCCTCTTTCCCGACCGGTCCGGTGACCCGGAAAAACCGGCGGGATTGATTTTGGATATGGGCGCTGGCGCTTACTTATTCAGCCGCGTCCGCAGGTGGAAGTTCGTGGGCAGCCTCGTCGGCCACATCGTCCTCGGCTCTGCTCAATTCAACGTCAAGCCCCAGGGAACGCATTTCCTTGACCAGCACGTTGAAGCTTTCAGGAATACCGCTTTCAAACGCCTCGTCGCCGCGCACAATTGCCTCATAGACTTTGGTACGGCCTGCAACATCATCGGATTTTATGGTGAGCATTTCCTGCAAGGTGTAGGCGGCACCATAGGCTTCAAGAGCCCACACCTCCATCTCACCAAAGCGCTGCCCGCCGAACTGGGCCTTTCCGCCCAGCGGTTGCTGGGTCACCAGCGAATAGGGACCGATGGAACGGGCGTGAATTTTGTCGTCCACCAGGTGATGAAGCTTCAGGATGTAAATGTAGCCCACCGTCACCGGGCGGTCGAACTTTTCACCGGTGCGTCCATCATAGAGGACGCTTTGCGCCGACTTGTCCAGTCCGGCCTTTTCCAACATTTGTTCGATGTCGGACTCTTTGGCCCCGTCAAACACCGGAGTGGCAATGGAAACGCCTTTTGAGACCTGCTCAGCCAGACGCACGACCCCGTCATCATCAATGTCAGCGATGGATTCATCGCCCTGGTAAAGGGACTGGATTTCACTCCTTAGCGGTTTCAGGTCGCCTTTTCGGTGATAGGCATCAAGCATGTCGTCAATTTTCTTGCCCATGCCGGCACAGGCCCAACCAAGGTGGGTTTCAAGAATCTGGCCCACATTCATGCGGCTTGGAACACCCAGCGGGTTAAGCACCACATCCACGTGAGTGCCATCCTCAAGATAGGGCATGTCTTCGATGGGCATAATGCGGCTGACAACACCCTTGTTACCGTGGCGTCCGGCCATTTTGTCGCCGGACTGGATTTTGCGCTTGGTGGCGACAAAAACCTTGACCATTTTCATCACGCCGGGCGGCAGTTCGTCTCCGCGCTGCAATTTGTCGACCTTGTCGATAAAGCGCTGCTCCAGAAGCTTGCGGCTCTCTTCATACTGAGCGTGCAGGGCTTCCATCTCGCCCATGATTTTGTCGTCCTTGACGGCGAACTGCCACCATTTGGAGCGCGGGTGTGCTTCAAATATGGAATCATTGAGCTTGGTGCCCACCACATATCCCTTGGGACCGGCGGTGGCTTTCTTGCCGAACAGCATTTCCTTGAGCCGGGCATAGACATTGCGATCCAGAATAGATTGCTCGTCGTCCCTGTCCTTGGCCAGATGTTCGATTTCCTCGCGCTCGATTGCCATGGCACGTTCGTCTTTCTCGATGCCGTGGCGGTTGAACACCCTGACCTCGACAACCGTTCCAGAATCTCCGGGGGGAACCCGAAGCGAGGTATCGCGCACATCAGAGGCCTTTTCACCAAAGATGGCGCGCAGCAGTTTTTCCTCCGGGGTCATCGGGCTTTCCCCTTTCGGGGTAATCTTGCCCACCAGAATATCGCGCGGGCCAACCTGAGCCCCGATATGAACAATCCCCGCTTCATCGAGGTTTTTCAGCGCTTCTTCGGAAACGTTGGGAATGTCGCGGGTGATATCCTCTGGCCCCAGCTTGGTGTCGCGGGCCATGATTTCATACTCCTCGATATGGATTGAGGTGAAAACATCGTCCCTTGCGATACGCTCCGACAGCAGGATTGAATCCTCGTAGTTGTAGCCGTTCCAGGGCATGAACGCGACCAGCACATTGCGTCCCAGCGCCAAATCCCCGAGGTCGGTAGAGGGGCCGTCGGCGATAATGTCACCGGCCTCCACATGGTCACCCACGACAACCAGCGGACGCTGATTAATGCAGGTTGACTGGTTGGAACGCTGGAACTTCATCAGGTTGTAGATGTCCACGCCGGTTTTGGAGGCGTCGGTCTCCTGGGTTGCACGGATAACGATACGGGTTGCATCCACCTGGTCGATAACACCTGTGCGCTTGGCGACAATGGCAGCGCCGGAATCCCGGGCAACAACACTTTCCATGCCGGTGCCGACGAACGGGGCTTCACTCTTGAGAAGCGGCACCGCCTGACGCTGCATGTTCGAGCCCATCAAAGCGCGGTTCGCATCGTCATTTTCAAGGAACGGAATGAGGGAAGCGGCAACAGAAATAACCTGTTTTGGCGACACGTCCATCATGTCGATCATATCGCGCGGAGTAAGCGAAACATTGCCTGCGTGGCGGGCGGTCACCAGTTCGTTGACAAATCTGTTGTCCTTGGAAATATGAGCGTTGGCCTGAGCCACATGGTATTTGGCCTCTTCGATGGCCGAAAGATAGACCACATCATCGGTGACAACCCCATCCACAACCTTGCGATAAGGCGTTTCGATAAAGCCGTATTTGTTGATGCGGGCAAATGTCGCCAGCGAATTGATAAGCCCGATATTCGGCCCTTCCGGCGTTTCAATGGGGCAGATACGACCATAATGGGTCGTGTGCACGTCGCGCACCTCAAATCCGGCCCGCTCGCGGGTCAGACCGCCCGGCCCCAGCGCCGAAAGACGCCGCTTGTGGGTAATCTCGCTTAAGGGGTTGGTCTGATCCATGAACTGGGAAAGCTGGGAGGAACCGAAGAACTCGCGAACAGCGGCGGCAGCCGGCTTGGCGTTGATCAGGTCCTGCGGCATCACGGTGTCGATTTCAATGGAACTCATACGCTCCTTGATGGCCCGTTCCATGCGCAAGAGGCCGACACGGTACTGGTTCTCCATCAGTTCGCCCACCGAGCGCACCCGGCGGTTGCCCAGATTGTCAATATCGTCGATTTCACCAATGCCGTCACGCAGGTTAACCAGCGTGCGCACCACTTCAACAATGTCTTCCTTGCGCAGGATGCGGACTGTGTCCTCGGCATCCAGATCAAGGCGCATGTTCATCTTGACACGGCCCACCGCGCTCAAATCATAGCGTTCTGAATCAAAGAACAGCGACTTGAACATGGCTTCGGCGGTTTCGATGGTGGGAGGTTCGCCCGGACGCATCACCCGGTAAATGTCAAACAGCGCGTCTTCGCGGCTTTCATTTTTGTCCACGGCCAGAGTGTTGCGGATATAGGCACCTACTGTCACGTGGTCGATATCCAGAACGGGAAGCTTGGTGAACCCCTTCTCCGTGAGTTTTTCAAGCACAGCCTCATCGATCTCATCACCGGCTTCGGCAAAAATCTCGCCGGTTTCCATGCTCATCATATCCTGAGCAAGGTAGGAACCAAACAGGTCCTCGTTGGCCACCAGCAGATGCTTCAGGCCATTTTCGGCAAGTTTGCGCGCCGCACGGGCCGACAGTTTCTTGCCCGCCTCGTGCACCACCTTGCCGGTCTTGGCGTCAACCAGATCGGCGGCAGGCTTGGCGCCTTTCATCTTTTCCGCGTCATAGGGGCGCTTCCAGCCCTTTTTCGTGAGCTCAAGGGTCAGTGAATTATAGTAGGTATTCAGAATTTCCTCGGCATCCATGCCAAGCGCCTTTAGCAGCGATGTCACCGGAATTTTGCGGCGCCGGTCGATACGGGCGAACACAATGTCCTTGGCATCAAATTCCAGGTCGAGCCAGGAGCCGCGGTAAGGAATTATCCGGGCCGCGAACAACAGCTTGCCCGAGGAATGGGATTTACCCTTGTCATGGTCGAAAAACACGCCCGGAGAGCGGTGCATCTGTGAAACGATAACCCGTTCGGTGCCGTTGATGACAAAGGTGCCGTTGGCGGTCATCAGCGGCAGGTCGCCCATATAGACTTCCTGCTCCTTGATGTCCTTGACCGAGCGCGCACCGGTATCCTCGTCGATTTCAAAGACGATAAGGCGCAGCGTCACCCGCAGAGGGGCAGCAAAGGTCATGTCGCGCTGGCGGCATTCCTCGGTGTCAAACTTGGGCTGTGAGAAATCATATCTCACGAACTCTAGCGAGGCGGTATCGGAAAAATCCTTGATCGGAAACACAGACTTGAATACCGCCTGCAGGCCCACATCGTCCCGGCCACCCTCAGGTTCTTCCATAATCAGAAACTGATCATAGGAGGTTTTTTGCACCTCGATCAGGTTGGGCATCTGAGTCACTTCGCGAATGCTCCCGAAAGATTTGCGTATCTTTCTTCGGCCATTAAACGTGGTCGCCATACCAGCTCCTTGATGTCTCGAAATTTCCCGGGAGCAATTGTCCAAAAATCCGACCATCTGCCGTCGGTTTTCAGGACATTTGCCCGCATGGGGCCTGTAGTCTTTTTACGCCGCTCTTTTTCTTGCTATTCGTTCAAACTCATACTGCGAACGGCCTGCCTGACCTGCGTCAGGCCATTTGGAGCAGGACGAAAAAGTCGCCCTGCCCTCTTGATTGTCAGCGTCGAACTATTTCAGTTCGACAGAAGCGCCAGCGCCTTCAAGTTTGGTCTTGATTTCCTCGGCTTCGGCCTTGGAAACACCCTCCTTGACGGCCTTTGGCGCTGCTTCGACCATCTCCTTGGCTTCTTTAAGGCCCAAACCGGTGATGGCACGCACTTCCTTGATCACATTTATTTTCTTCTCACCAAAGGAGGTCATAACCACATCAAATTCGCTTTTTTCTTCAGCGGCTCCACCAGAATCACCACCAGCAGCGGCAGCAACAGCTACAGGAGCCGCGGCGGAAACACCCCATTTTTCTTCCAGCATCTTGGACAATTCGGATGCCTCGAGCACGGTGAGGGCCGACAGATCGTCAACCAGTTTAGCTAAATCAGCCATTTTTTATCTTCTTTCGTTTCAGTTTGATATTTAGTGTGAGACGGGCCGCGAAAATTTACGCCGCAGCGCCCTTGTCTGCGTAAGCTCCAACAACCCGTGCCACCTGGGAACCAGGTGCCTGCAGGACGCTTGCGATCTTGGCCGCGGGCTGCGTGAGCATGCCGGCGATCTTTGCGCGCAATTCGTCCAGCGAGGGAACAGACGCCAACGCCTTGACACCATCGGCGTCAAGGGCGGTTGCGCCCATGGCACCGCCAAGAACAACGAAATTTTCATTTGTCTTGGCGAACTTCACCGCAACCTTTGGCGCGGTGACCGGGTCATCTGAATAGGCAACCAGTGTCGGACCCACAAAGAGGTCCGAAATGTCTGCCTGCCCGGTTTGAGCAAGGGCGAGTTTAGCCAGGCGGTTTTTCGCGACTTTAACCTGTCCGCCGGCCTGCTTCATCTGCACGCGCAGATTTTCCATATCAGCCACCGTCAGACCGGAATAGTGAGCCACCACAACCGCACCCGCTTCCTCAAAGGATTGGGTGAGCGAAGCGATAAGCTCGGCTTTTTGCGCTCTATCCACTGCTTCTCTCCACATTTGTCCAGCAAATTGCTGAACTTTGCCAATTGCCGCTCTTTTCAACACGGCCTGAACAATTTCAGACCAAAAAAGAACAGCGGTTCAATGCCTGTAAACCGCCACTCCGGGGCATGAGGCCCCCGAACAACTGGCTCGGATCAAACCAAAACTTTTGCAAACCCCTCAGGGGCCGCTTCCATTTTGCTTCTCACCCCGTCTATTGCAGGCCCTTGTTGGTTTTAAGCCCATGTTTCAAGGAGAAATCATGCGCACCCGCAGTCTCGGACAGGTCTTTGCCGGCAATCGAACTGACTTGCCCATTGGGACAATCAATCGAGTTCCGGCATTCCGGGCGGCTTTTTATCGCCGCCCAAAACTCTTTTGTCTCCTCAGTCGCTAGTTGACTGACGAAGGATCAACATGCACGCCCGGCCCCATGGTCGAAGAGAGGGCCACGCGCTTAATATAGGTGCCCTTGGCTCCAGCCGGCTTGGCTTTGGCCACCGCATCAGCAAACGCTCTGATGTTTTCCAGCAGCGCATTCTCACTGAAGGAGGCCTTGCCTACGCCCCCGTGCACGATACCGTTTTTCTCGACCCGGAACTCCACGGCGCCACCCTTGGCATTTTTCACCGCTTCGCCCACATTGGGGGTAACGGTGCCCACCTTGGGGTTTGGCATCATGTTGCGGGGGCCAAGAATTTTGCCCAGACGCCCCACCAGTGGCATCATGTCCGGGGTGGCGATGCAGCGGTCAAAATTGATATTACCTTTCTGCACTTCTTCCATCAGGTCCTCGGCGCCAACAATGTCAGCCCCTGCCGCTTTGGCCTCGTCGGCCTTGGCATCCTTGGCAAACACGGCAACGCGCACCGAGCGGCCGGTGCCGTTGGGCAGGCTGATGACGCCGCGAACCATCTGGTCGGCGTGGCGGGGATCAACACCCAGATTCATTGAAATTTCAATGGTTTCATCAAACTTTGCCCCGGCATTGTCCTTGGCCAGCTTGATGGCCTCGTCCAGCCCGTAGAGCTTGTTACGATCAACGTTGGCGCGGGCGGCTTTGGTTCTTTTTCCGATCTTTGCCATGGTTTTACCCCCCAACCTCTATGCCCATCGAACGGGCGGAACCGGCAACCTGGGCCATGGCAGCCTCGATGGTGTCGGCGTTGAGGTCCTTCATCTTGGACTGAGCGATCTCGCGCACCTGGCTCGACGAAATTGTCGCCGCTGTCTCGTGACCGGGCTTGTTGGAACCGGATTTGATTTTTGCCGCCTGCTTGATCATGTAGCTGACCGGGGGCATCTTCATCTCGAACGAGAAACTCTTGTCCGCATAGATGGTGATGATGCAGGGCACCGGCGCGCCCTTGTCGATTTCCTGCGAAGCGGCATTGAACGCCTTGCAGAATTCCATGATGTTCAGCCCGCGCTGACCCAGAGCCGGGCCGATGGGGGGTGACGGTGTCGCGGAACCTGCGGGCACCTGCAACTTCAAATAGCCGGCTATCTTCTTTGCCATATTCGTCTCTTTAATCCTTTT
>DROE01000116.1 GCA_011322005.1 Devosia sp. | reverse complement strand
TCCGAACTTGACCGCTTTATCGTCGGCCAAAAAGATGCCAAGCGGGCGGTGGCCATTGCCATGCGCAACCGCTGGCGCCGTCAGCAGCTTGATGATGATTTGCGGCGCGAGGTGTCGCCCAAAAACATCCTGATGATTGGCCCGACCGGGGTTGGAAAGACTGAAATCTCGCGACGGCTGGCCCGGCTGGCCCAGGCGCCGTTCATCAAGATTGAAGCGACCAAGTTCACCGAGGTTGGTTATGTGGGCCGCGATGTGGAGCAGATCATTCGCGATCTGGTGGAATCAGGCATTTCCATCCTGAAGGAAAAACGGCGCAAGGAAGTGCAGGCCCAGGCCCACCTGAAGGCCGAAGAGCGCGTGCTTGATGCGCTGGTGGGCACTTCAGCCCAACCTTCAACGCGGGAAAGCTTCCGACGCAAATTGCGGTCCAACGAACTGGACGACAAGGAAATCGAAATCGAAATTTCCGCAGGTGCCTCCGGGCCGGGAACCTTTGAAATTCCCGGCATGCCGGGGGGTGGAGCGATGATCAATCTCTCGGACATGCTGGGCAAGGCATTTCAGCAGCCCGGCGTCAAGCGCACGGTCAGGGTCAAGGACAGCTACGCTTTGCTGATCGCCGAAGAAGCCGACAAGTTGCTCGACGAGGAGCAGATAAAAAGCGAAGCCATTGATCTGGTGGAAAATCACGGTATCGTGTTCCTCGACGAGATTGACAAAATCTGCATGCGCGAAGGGCGCGGGGGCGGCGATGTCAGCCGCGAGGGGGTGCAGCGTGACCTGCTTCCCCTGATCGAGGGCACAACGGTTGCCACCAAACACGGACCGGTCAATACCGACCATATCCTGTTCATCGCCTCGGGGGCGTTTCACGTAAGTAAACCTTCGGACCTGTTGCCCGAATTGCAGGGACGCCTGCCCATTCGGGTTGAGTTGCGAGCCCTGACCCGGGATGACTTTGTGCAGATCCTCAAGGACACCGATGCCTCCCTCATCAAGCAGTATGTGGCGCTGATGGGCACGGAAGGGGTGACGCTGGATTTCACCGAAAACGCTATTGAAGCCATCGCCGACGCAGCATTTCTGGTCAATTCAAGTGTTGAGAATATCGGGGCGCGGCGCTTGCAGACGGTTATGGAAAAGCTGGTGGAGGACATCTCGTTCAACGCCCCGGACAAGAGCGGGGAGACCATCAAAATTGACGGTGAATTCGTGCGCAAGAATGTGGGCAAACTGGCCGGGGATGCCGATCTGAGCAAGTTCGTGCTTTAGGTGATGGACCTGTTAGCGCCCACTTCTGCGGATGATATCGTTCTTCAGGTGCGTCAGGTCGTCAATGGTCAGATTGCCGACTTCCCTGGCCAGGCGGTTGGCCAGTTCTGTGGCTTCGGGGGCCATGCCGGCGGTATTGATGGTGACTTTGGGGTCCGAGAGCTCGGCCAGGCGTTGCAGTTCTTCGGCCTCATCCCAGATGACATTGAAGTAGGCAATCATGCGGTGGAGCAAAAACCAGGTCGGTTTGCCGCGTTTTCCATGCTCAAGGGCCGAGAGGTAGGCGGCTGAAACGTTGAGGGCTTCGGCCATTTCCTTGAGCGTCAGTCCGCGCTCAGCACGCAGGGCGCGCAATTTTGCCCCGAGCGGGGTCATGGCTTTGGGACCCTGAGGCGCACATAAAATGCGCCCTCGCCTCCATGATGGCGGGCGGAAACCTCCCATCCGGCAATATAAGGCTTCAATTCCGCTTCACCCAGCCAGCGCGGCAGCATGTGGCGCAACACACCGCGCTCAGCCAAGGCACCATAGCCGGTTTTTTTCAGGCCCTTGCCGGTTATAACCAGCAATGTTCTGTCGCCGCGGGCGGAGCGGGCCAGAATAAAGCGCGTCAGCGCGGCATGGGCTTCGTGCTGGCGCATTCCATGCAAATCAATATCGGCGTCGATGGGAACCTGCCCCCGCCGCAGGCGCCGGTGCATGCGTGGCTCAATGGTGGGCTTGAGAAACTCATTTTCAAGGGAAGCGTCGGTACCGGCATGAACTGTTCCGGTTTGCTGACCGGGCGACCAGGATGAGCTATAGAAACGGCTTGAGCCGCCCACACCCCTGTTTTTTGCAGTTTGGGGGGGCAAGCCGCTTTTACCCTGAACCGATTTTGCCTGCCCCTCAGCGCCGGAGGGGCCCGGTGGGAAAACAATCCTCCTGTCCGGCAATGGGCTTATGGTGCGCGCAACTTCGTTCCACAAATGCCAGTCGCGGGGTTTTTTGGGCCCATTCGTGCTGCGTCTGGCCATGGCACAGCCGTTCAGGAAAGCTGGTTGGTGGCGACCAGTTTCCAGTTGGGGTCGCGGCTTTTTGTATTGCGGGCAAATGTCCACTCGTCGGAGATGTTGACGACCTGTTCCTCGTTGCCTTCCACGAGTTTTCCTGCCTTGTCTTTGGTAGCCGAGACGATTTCAGCGTCAAAACGAATTGTAATGCTGGCAATGCGTTTTTCGAGTTCCGCTTCAACTATCTCGATATTCGGCAACCCCACAAAGGTAAAATCAACACTGTGGCCCGCTTTTTCGCGGGCGTTGATAGCAGATTCAAACTCTTCGAAGACATCTCTTTGCAACAGGTCCTTCAGGGTAGCCTTGTCGCCGCGGGCGAAGGCTGTCACAATCATCTCATAGGCTTGCCCTGCTCCGTCCAGAAACGTCTTTGGGCTGAAATTCGAATCGACCTGGGCAATTTCAAGCAGGCTTTTGCGTAAATTTTTGTCGGTACCGACATAGCGGTCAAGCTCCGCTTCAAACTTGCGGGCGGCACGGGCGGCGTTCTCGTCGCTCTGTCCGGGAACATTGGATGGGTGCAGGGGAACCACTACATCCTCCTGCTCTGCCCTTTCAAGTCGGGGGCGAATTCGGCTTGACGGGGGGCGCTCATTCCCGGTTCGTGTGCCCAAGACCGAGCGCAGGCGCAGCAACACAAATACCGCTATGCCGATGATGACAAGCGTTGGGATATCAAGAAATTCGGCCATTGATGTCTCGACAAGATTTGAGTGAACAGGAAACGGGTTATCGCTACAGGTCGCAACGGGCCGTTGCAATACCTATATAGGGAATTGTTGAGCAGAAGCCAGTTGCAGGTTCATCAATTATTTGGTCGTGTTCTCCGGGGTTCAGGAAACCGCATGAAAAAGGACAAGGGTGCATGGGTCGATTGCTGTTCGGAATTTTTCTGATCGTTCCTCTGATAGAGATTGGAATTTTTGTTCTGGTCGGTCGGGCCGTTGGCCTGTGGTTGACGCTCGGGGGGGTGGTTGCAACGGCTCTTGTGGGATCTTTCATTATCCGATGGCAGGGACTTTCCCTGCTTGGTGAGATCCGTCAGTTAGCCGCCGCCGGGTCGCTGCCGGCACGCCAGATTGCTGATGGGGTAATGCTTGCGATTGCCGGAGCACTGCTGCTTACACCGGGATATTTCACCGATGTCATCGGGTTTTTGGCGCTGGTTCCGGCTGTTCGCACGCTTGTTTACCAGCGCCTGAAAAGCCGCATTGGCGTAGTTGCGGGCTTTCAGAGCACGACGCGCCCCGGACCTGGGTTCAAGGGGGCGCGCAAACCACACGGGGGAGAGGCGGGAAACCCGGATATTGTTGATCTGGGCGAAGACAACTGGCGCGACAAATAATCAGGGTTTGACTGTCTGGCCGAATGCTTCCCTGAGGCAAGGCGGGTTCGCTTGCGCGCTTGTTCGTTCTGACCAAAGATGTTAGCCAGCGTCAGATTTTTTGCCGAACCCGCAGAACAGGAAGATCGTAAATTATGGCCGAAGACAAACCAAGCGCACAGGGCGCCAAGCCCGAAACAGCACAAGACCCCGCAAAGCAACCCTCGCTGAACATAATTTCCCAGTATATCCGGGACCTGAGTTTTGAAAATCCCGAGGCTCCCTCTTCGGTGATGGGCGGCTCTTCAGCCCCCGGTTTTAACGTCAACATCAATGTGGCGGTCAAGAAGCAGTCCGATGATGTTTATGCGGTCGAATTGACGCTGAACGCCAGAGCCGAACGCGACAAGAAGCTGCTGTTTAACGTGGAATTGATATATGGCGGTCTGTTCAAGATCATGAATATTCCGGAAAACCAGATGGCACCAGCACTCATGATTGAGTGCCCACGGCTTATTTTTCCTTTTGCCCGGCAGGTGTTGGCCAATGTTACCCAGTCCGGAGGCTTTCCGCCCCTGCTTATGGAGCCCGTGGATTTTGCGATTATCTACCGCCAGAATCTGGCGCGGATGGCGGAGGCAGCCAAACAGGGAGGCAGTGAGGCGCCCCAGGTTGAAAACGGCAAGGCAGACGCGAGCAAGACCGTAAATTAGACTCCGGCGTGACCCTGCGGTTTTGCTCCGGAACAGGTCAGTTCCGACCGTGGTGGCCATGCGATGTTCGTGGCACAAACAGCCGTTCGGGCAAAGTTCGCTAAGCGCAACAGGCAACGCCCGGCCTCATTCGGCGTATTTTGCCCAAATTGGTTTTTTGTCAAGGCTCTCAAGAAGCTTCTTATGGGCCGTAATTTGCTCATCGCTCAAAACGGAGGCGATCCTGTTTGGCCGGGGACCATGTTGGGTTCTTGCCGTGCTTTGTGCAGGCCTGGTGTTTGTGCTGGAGAGTGACAGGCCGGTCTGGCGTCCACCGATCAGTTCGAGATATACTTCTGCGAGAATTTCACTGTCGAGTAATGCTCCATGAAGGGCCCGTCTTGAATTGTCGATGCCATAAATCTTGCACAGGGCGTCAAGTGACACCCGCGCTCCGGGATGGTTTTCTCGGGCCAATTGTACAGTGTCTATGACCGGGTTCCGCAAGAATGGTCGTTGCAAACGCTCGAATTCGGCGTTCAGGAACCCCATGTCGAACGGGGCGTTGTGTATGATCAGCGTTGAGTCGCCGATAAACCTGCTAAACTCCCCGGCAATCTCGCTGAACAAGGGTTTTTCCGCCAGAAACTCCTCGGAAAGCCCATGGACGCGGAACGCGCCTTCGGGCATATCGCGCTCCGGGTTGATATAGGTATGGTAACTCTTGCCGGTTGGCAGATGGTTGACCAGTTCAACGCATCCTATTTCCACAATGCGGTCGCCGGTCTGGGGGGAAAGTCCGGTGGTTTCTGTATCAAGAACTATTTCTCGGTTTATCGACATTTTCCATCCGCACTAAGAATTAGCTTCCTGCCGATTCTCCCGGGGGAGGATTGAGGCAGAGGCTGGCAATCCGGACAACCTGTTGTCTTGTCTGCTCCAGCGTGCCGTTTGTCTCAATAAGAAAATCCGCGCGGCTCTTTTTCTCGCGTTGACTTAGTTGCAGTGCAAGGATGGTGTTGAACTTTTCCACACTCATGCCCGGTCGGGCCAGAGCCCTGCGCTTCTGGAGCCGGGCGCTGCACCAGGTTACAGCGACCCCATCGAAATCATGTTCCCTTTCACTTTCAAAAAGCAGCGGAATGTCGACAACGACCAGCCGGGCTCCGGTACGGCGCGCCTGTTCCATAAAGCCGTCAATTCGCGAGTAGACCAACGGGTGTACAATGTCATTGAGCTCTTTCAGGCGATGGGGGGCGGCGAGCAGGCTGTCAGAAAGCGCCCGGCGGTCGACCTTTTTGTTCCTGATAGCTTCCGGAAAGGCCGCCCCCACCAGATCTACAGCTTTTTCCTCATAAAGTTTGTGCACGGCGGTGTCGGCTGAAAAGGTCCGGTGGCCAAGATGCGCAAACATTGCGAGCGCTGTTGATTTGCCCGTAGCGATGGAGCCGGTAAGTCCCAGTTTGTACATGGTCATACCTGGGTGCCGCTCCCATTTTTCTCCGGTCCGATGGTGCGCTCCAAAATCTCTCGAAGGTCAGGGGTGACTTTCGGGCGGACACCGAACCATTTCTCGAATCCGGGAATTGCCTGATGCAGCAACATTCCAAGGCCGTCGAGCGTGCGCAGGCCGGTTTGAGCCGCTGTGAGGAGAAGGGGTGTCTTCAGGGGTGAATAGACAATGTCGTGGACCAGTGCCGATTTTGGCAGGGTTCCCATGTCCAGATCGTCAAACCTGGTACCGTTCAGGCCGACAGCGCTGCAGTTGACAAGCAGGCGCGCTCTGCCTGAGAAGGTGCCGAAGTCTTGCAGGCTGCCCCAGACAACCTTCTCACCAAACGACCGGGCCAGCAATTTTGCCATTGCCGGGGTTCGGTTGAGAACAATGACTTTGCTGGTTCCGCGCTGCAAAAGGGCGTAGACAACGGCTCTTGCCGCGCCGCCCGCGCCAAGAACGATGGCGTTATCTAAATAGTGGTCCCAGCCGGGGGCCTGCTGGTCCAGATTGTCGATAAAGCCAAAATAGTCTGTATTGGACCCCTTTAGCCGGCCATGTTCAAAGACTAGCGTATTCACGGCACCGATGGCGCGTGCGGAAACGCTCAGATCATCGCAGTATCTCATAACGGACTGTTTGTGAGGAATGGTAACATTTCCTCCGATAAAGTTGCCTTCTCTCAGCCGTTCAGCAAATCGCCCGAGGTCCCGGCCGGAGATGTCCAAAGCTTCATAGCTGGCATCAAGGCCCAGTTTCCCAATCCAGTAATTGTGTATCAGGGGCGAAAGGGAATGGGCGACCGGACTGCCGATCACAAAGGCCCTGGCGCTTGGAAGGGAGGAGTTCATCGGGCCAATTTAGAATGGCTTTGCTCCCGGGCACAAGCTGGTTTTTTGGTCGGTTTTCTGTGTCATGGCAGCCCGTCGGACACCCGGTTTCGTGCAATTATGTACAGGATCGATCAGGGATCGGGTAAGTGGGGAGAAGTTTGGCAAAGGGGCAGAACTGTGCCCGTTGAGGAGAAATTATTCACAGGCGCACATTTTTGAACTTGTTAGATGCATAACGTGCAGAACGGGGATAACCCGTCGGCCGACTGGAGAGGACACTGCATTTTTCCACCCTTTATACTAGGCTCTGTGTTGCAAAATTACGGCTTAACGAATTGTTAACTTTTGCAAAGTGAACCATTTTGCACATTTTCCGGTTTGTTGTTCAAGTGCATAGGATCGCTATCGGATTTTTCGGTGCCATTTTTTTTGCCGAGAACAGCGATTGTTAATTCCCGCTATCCACGGGCATAAATATATAAGCAAGATAAAAAGAAGGTTTTTTTGTATTTCCGACTTGCCGAGAACAGCAAAATGGTAACGATGGCAACCATGAAAAAACCCTTGCTAGAAGCCGTCAAAGGCAAGCGCCAGAAGCGCCCTCCGATTTGGATTATGCGACAAGCCGGGCGCTATTTGCCCGAGTATCGTGAGATAAGGGAGAGGGCAGGGAGCTTTCTGGATTTATGCTACAATCCACGATTGGCTGCGGAGGTCAGCTTGCAGCCACTCAAGAGATTCGATCTTGATGGGGCAATCCTGTTTTCGGATATCCTAGTGGTTCCTGATGCATTGGGCCAAAGGGTAGAGTTTGTGCAAGGGGATGGGCCGGTGCTACCCCCCATTGACCAGGAAGGTATCGCCAGGCTTGAAACAGACTTGTTTTTGGCGAGGCTCTCGCCGGTTCTGGAAACAATTGCATTGATTAAAAGCAGGCTGGAAGCGGATAAGACGCTTATCGGTTTTTGCGGATCGCCCTGGACTGTTGCCACCTATATGATCGCTGGAAAGGGCTCGACAGATCAAGCGAAGGCACGATTGTTCGCTTTGCGGAAACCTGCTCTGTTCGCAGAACTGATGAATATTCTTGTCCAGGCGAGTATATCCTATCTTGTTGCGCAGTTGCGCGCGGGCGCTGACGTCGTTCAGCTGTTCGAGAGCTGGGCTTTGAATCTGGATGAAAAATGTTTTCGCTCCTATGTAATTGGTCCTAATACCAAAGTTGTCGAAGGTGTAAGGGCTGCAGTGCCAGACGCGGCGATTATCGGTTTTCCGAGGGGGGCAGCTGGTATGCTGGGGGAGTATGGCAGGGAGACGGGGGTAAACATGATGGGAATAGATTATGCCACACCAGTTTCTTTTGCCGTAGATGCTTTACCGGAGGATATGGGTGTGCAGGGAAACCTGGACCCTCTTAGACTGGTTGCAGGTGGCGCGCAGCTAGAAAGGAGGGTGGAGGAAGTCATACTCGGTTTTTCCGAGCGGCCCCATGTATTTAATCTGGGGCATGGTATTGTGCCGGAGACGCCCATTGCGCATGTGAGTTCGCTAGTAGAGGCGGTGAGGGGAGCCTGATAACGTGGAGTGGGTCAGGGCACTACATGTCATTTCCGTGATTTCCTGGATGGCCGGTTTGTTTTACTTGCCGCGGCTGTTTGTTTATCATGCTGAGGCGAAGCCGGGTTCCGTGCAATCCGAAACATTCAAAGTCATGGAACGGCGGCTTTTTCGAGCGATTATGACGCCGGCCATGGTAGCTAGCTGGGTGTTTGGTTTGTGGC
>DROE01000115.1 GCA_011322005.1 Devosia sp. | reverse complement strand
TGTTCGGCAACAGCGGCTCGATGATCCGCCACTCCCCATCGCTCAAATCAAAACGCGCCATGATCCACCTCCTGTTTCGAAGAAGTGAATCACAGACAAAGCCGGTTGGGAATCCCGTTTATGAGTACAGAACCTAAATCCGGGGTCGTGCTCAAGGTTCACCGGATCCCGGCTCCAAAGGCCGGGATGGCGCGTGTCGGCCGGAAAAGCCAAGCAATCTACTCGGCGAGCACCTGTTCTTGAGCCATTGCCAGCAGTTCGGCCATTTTCTCACGGATTTCAGCTTCACCGACGTTTTTGCCTGCGGCGGAAATGTCGGCGCTGACCTTGCGGAAAACATCTTCGTCGCCCGCTTCTTCGAAATCGGCCGCGATGACTTCGGCCACATAGGCGTCCGGGTCGGTGTGGCCGACAAGATCCGCCACCCACAGCGCCAGCAATTTGTTGCGCCTTGATTCCGCCTTGAAGCGCAACTGCGCATCATGGGCAAACTTGGCTTCCTGTGCTTTTTTCCGCTCGTCAAAACCCGACATTATATGCTCACTCCGTGTGTTAAAAAAAACGGGCACCTCGCGGCCCCCACTATTGCCCTTGACATAAGCGTTTCGCGTGCGCCTTGCAACGTCAAACCGGCACCCGCTCCCCCCTATGCGAAAAAGCTTGCTTTTTGAGCCCAAAATGGCCAAAAGCCGGACACATCATCCCCGTTTTTTGTGAGTCATTTACACCTGCCAGGCAAGCATCAGGACACCCATCTAACATGAGCCGCAGAAGAAAAATCTACGAAGGCAAGGCCAAAACCCTTTATGAGGGGCCGGAAGCGGGCACTCTGGTGCAGCATTTCAAGGATGATGCTACCGCCTTCAACGGCAAGAAGCATGAAATTGTCGATGGCAAGGGCGTGCTCAACAACCGCATTTCAGAGTTTATCTTTTCAAAACTCAATACGCTTGGTGTGCCTACCCATTTCATTCGCCGCCTGAACATGCGCGAACAGCTCATCAAGGAGGTCGAGGTTATTCCCCTTGAGGTGGTGGTGCGCAATGTCGCCGCCGGCTCCATCGCCAAACGGCTGGGTCTTGAGACGGGCACCCGCCTGCCCCGCTCCATCATCGAGTTCTATTATAAGGACGACGCGCTGGGCGACCCCTTGATTTCCGAAGAGCACATCACCGCCTTTGGCTGGGCCTCCCCGCAGGAGCTGGACGACATCATGTCGCTTGGCGTGCGCGTCAACGACTTTCTGACCGGCCTTTTCGCCGGGGTCGGCATCCAACTGGTGGATTTCAAAATCGAGTGCGGGCGGCAGTTCGAGGGCGATATGATGCGCATCGTGGTCGCCGATGAAATCTCCCCCGATTCGTGCCGCCTGTGGGACGTGAAAACACGAAAGAAGCTGGACAAGGACGTGTTCCGCGAGGATTTAGGCAGTCTGATTGACACCTATCGCGACGTTGCCCAGCGTCTGGGCATTCTCACCGAAACCGAAAATGCCCTGACCACCGGGCCAAGACTGGTAAAATAAATACCGGTCAAGTAGCACCGTTCAAACAGGAATATTGCCCATGAAAGCCCGCGTCACCGTCACCCTCAAGAACGGCGTCCTGGACCCCCAAGGCCAGGCGATAGAAGGTGCTCTGGGCAGTCTTGGATTTACCGGTATTGGTGCCGTACGTCAGGGCAAGGTCTTCGACATCGAGCTGACCGATTGCAACAAAGACACAGCTTTGAACTTACTTAACGATATGTGCGAAAAACTGTTGGCAAACACGGTAATTGAGGATTATACGGTGAGCATAACCGGTTAACGGATTCTACGCATTTTCTCTAAACTCCTATCTTGTCGGAACGTCGCAAAAATGGTTCGCAGAGTTGCTCTTACAGCCTTGTTTTTCATCACCATGGCCCTGATGGCCGCCCCTTATGCGCTGGTGCCTGTGGGCGACTAGGGCTTTCCCCGGGTCGTTCCTCTTTCCAAAATACTAATTCAAAGCTATCCTTGTCATTCAATCGCAAGGGAGCACGCCTTATGTCGATTTTTGCCCAAGTTCTGATCGGCATAGTTGCTTTGCTGCACATCTGGTTTCTGGTGCTGGAAATGTTCCTGTGGGAAAAGCCGATCGGCCGCAAGACTTTCGGGCTGAAACCTGATTTTGCCCGCCAGTCCAGGGTGCTGGCCGCCAATCAGGGGCTTTATAACGGTTTTCTGGCCGCCGGACTGCTGTGGAGCCTTTATCCGCTCGGTGCGTCGGATGCAGCCATTCCAATCGCCACGTTTTTCCTCGCCTGCGTCATCGCCGCCGGCCTCTATGGCGCTGCCACCGCCTCGCGCGCCATATTATACATTCAGGCCCTGCCCGCCCTTGCCGCGCTGGCGCTGGTCTGGCTGACCTGACGGACAAAAGGAAACCATTCAGATGTCTGTGTTTACCCTTGTCTTTGTTCTTCCGTTTGCATTTCCGGCGCTGGTCCTGTCGCCACCGACGTCCGCTTTGTTGTTTTTGTTGATTTGACATGGACAAACAACGGTCCCTTGACCTGTTTGCCATCCGCAATCTGTTCCGCATTCGCTGACTTTTCTTGCCCCCCACCCCTGACCCCTCCCCGCAAAAGGGAGAGGGGAAGGGCCAAGAAAGGAAATGTCGTTGCGAGGAGCGGCTGCGACGAAGCAATCCAATATCCTAACTTGCCTGTACAACATTCAACAATTCTGGATTGCCGCGCTCACCCTTGTTCGCTCGCAATGACGGGGGAAATTGGGGGGACATATCCTATCTGCGTCACCTGTCCCACCCATCCCCCGGGTTTAATCCGGGGTCTCGTCCCGCCAAACACCCCCGCCCCGCACCCCTCATTGTTACAATGTTAAGTGAAGCGTTAAGGTAAACACTTGAAATTGCTCCACTTCACACGCCCGTGAACACTTTTGCCTCCCCTGTTGCGTTATTATCCCCACAGAAACGCGGAACCTGTGACTGAGGAAAAAGCAAATGGCGCAAGGCAAGAGACTGGACTGGGTTGATACGGCCAAGGGCATATCCATCATTCTGGTGGTGATGCTTTATGCGGCCAATTCGGTGGGCGAGGCCACCGGGGGCACCGGGTTTTTGCACTATGTCATCGGTTTTGCCACCCCCTTCCGCATGCCCGAATTTTTCCTGATTTCGGGGCTGTTCCTGTCCGCGGTCATCGGGCGCGACTGGGCCCGTTTTGTTGACCGGCGGGTGGGGCATTACCTGTATTTTTACGCGCTGTGGGCCTTCATTCTGATTGTGGTCAAGGTCGCCATCTTCTCGGGCGAACCGGGCCGGGCCCTGTCCTGGCTGGGTTGGGCGGTTATCGACCCCTATTCCATGCTGTGGTTTATCTATGTGCTGGCCTTTTTCTCGCTGACAGCAAAAATTGCCCACGCCATGAAAATCCCTCACTGGGCCATGCTGGCTTTTGCCGCCGCCCTGCAAATCGCCCCCGTTGACGGGCCGGGTTACGCCATCGACTACTATTCGGAATATCTGATTTACTTCTATGCAGGCTATGTGTTTGCGCCGCAGATCTTCAGGCTGGTGGACTGGTTCATTTCCCGCCCCCTTGCCATTGTCGGCACCCTTGGAGTTTGGGCGGTGCTCAATGGCGCGCTGGTGTTCCTGCCCGAGTTCAAGGCCATGCCCGACCATTTCGAGATGGGATACGCCGCCCTGCCCGGCCTGCATCTGGTGCTGGCCCTTGTTGGCGCGCTGGCCGTGTGCATCACCGCCGCCCTGTTCTCGCGCTTTGACGCCATGAACTGGCTGCGTTATATGGGCCAGAACTCCATTGTCATCTATCTGGCCTTTTCGCTTCCCATGGCCATCAGCCGCGAGATATTGCTGCGCCTCGGGCTGATAACCGAAACCGGCCCCCTTTCGGCGGTGGTGCTGCTGATTGCGCTGATTTCGCCGCTAATACTGTTCTGGATGATCAGGAAAACCGGCTGGGGAACCTTCCTGTTCACCCGCCCCGCCTGGGCCCATATTCCGGGCACACCGGGTTCGCTTTCGGCCAAGGCAAAAGCCAGCCCGGTTCCGGCGGAGTAGACCACCGGCCATCACATCAATTCAGGCGTGAAAAACGAGGGTTTTTTACGCCTTTTCTCTTGCCATTTCCTGCCGGACTGTGAACAAGGGCAGCCAAGCGCCACCCTTGAAAAGCTCGCGGCATGAAAACAGCCCTCATTCAGTTTCCCGGCTCCAATCGTGACCGCGACATGATTGCCGCTATTGCCTCGGTTTGTGGCACCTCCCCCGCTCTGGTCTGGCACAAGGACACTTCCCTGCCCGACACTGACCTCATCGTCATTCCCGGCGGATTTTCCTATGGCGACTATCTGCGTTCCGGGGCAATCGCGGCTCGCTCTCCCATCATGGAGCAGGTGGCCCTCGCCGCTGCCAGGGGGGTTGGCGTGCTCGGGGTGTGCAACGGCTTTCAGATTCTGACCGAAGCGGGTCTGTTGCCCGGCACCCTGATGCGCAACGCCTCCCTCAAATTCGTCTGCCGCGAAGTCTCGCTTGAGGTCACAAACGTCAACACGGCTTTTACCTCTCGCTACAAAAAGGGACAGATTATCCGCTGCCCCGTTGCCCACCATGACGGCAACTTTTTCGCCGCCCCGGAAACACTGGCCGCCATCGAGGGCAACAATCAGGTTGCCTTTCGTTATGCCAACGGCACCAACCCCAACGGCTCCATCAATAATATCGCCGGAGTATTCAACAAGCAAAAGAACATACTCGGCCTGATGCCCCACCCCGAAAACCTCATCGAACCGGCCCATGGCGGCACCGATGGCCGCGCCCTGTTCGAGGGCTTATTTGAGATGGTGGAGGCATGAGCATCCCCAATGAACCAGCCGTCACTCCCCTGCTTGTCGCCGCCCACGGGTTGAACGAGGAAGAATACCAGAAAATCCTCGACCTCATCGGGCGCGCGCCCTCCTTCACCGAACTTGGCATTTTTTCGGCCATGTGGAACGAGCACTGCTCCTATAAAAGTTCCAAAAAATGGCTGAGGACCCTGCCCACGACGGGCCCGCGCGTCATTCACGGGCCAGGCGAAAACGCCGGAGTTGTTGATATCGGCGACGGGCAGGCGGTGATTTTCAAGATGGAGAGCCACAACCACCCCTCTTTCATCGAACCCTATCAGGGCGCGGCCACCGGCATCGGCGGCATTTTGCGCGATGTGTTCACCATGGGCGCCCGCCCCGTTGCGGCCATGAATGCGCTCAGGTTCGGCGCGCCAGCCCATGAAAAAACCCGGCATCTGGTGTCCGGGGTGGTTGCCGGAATTGGCGGCTATGGCAACTGCTTTGGCGTGCCCACCGTGGGCGGCGAAACAGAGTTCGACCCGCGCTACAATGGCAACATTCTGGTCAACGCCTTTGCCGCCGGTATTGCCGACACCGATAAAATCTTTCTCTCCGAGGCCAAAGGCGTCGGCCTGCCGGTGGTTTATCTGGGGGCAAAAACCGGACGTGACGGGGTTGGCGGCGCCACCATGGCCTCGGCCGAATTTGACGATGACATTGAACACAAACGCCCCACCGTGCAGGTGGGCGACCCGTTCACCGAAAAGCGGCTGATGGAGGCAACGCTCGAACTCATGCAAACCGGGGCGGTGGTCGCCATTCAGGATATGGGCGCGGCCGGGCTGACCTGTTCGGCGGTCGAAATGGGGGCCAAGGGCGGGCTTGGCATTGAACTCGACCTCGACCAGGTACCGGTGCGCGAAGAAGCCATGACCGCTTACGAGATGATGCTTTCGGAAAGCCAGGAGCGCATGCTCATGGTCCTGCACCCTAAAAAAGAAGCCGCCGCCCGCGCTGTTTTTGAAAAGTGGGAACTGGACTTTGCCACCGTTGGCATAACCACCGACGATTTACGTTTCCGGGTGCTGTGGCAGGGCACCGAGGTGGCCAATCTGCCCATCCGCGAGCTTGGCGACGAGGCCCCCGAATATGACCGGGAGTGGACAGAAACCAAACCGCCCGCCGAGCCGGTCCGCGACCTGCCTCAAACCGATATTGCCGAGGCGCTGCTCGCCCTTGTCGGCTCGCCAAACCTGTGCTCGAAGCGCTGGGTGTGGGAGCAATATGACACGCTCATCCAATCCAACTCGCTGCAGCTTCCGGGCGGCGACGCCGGGGTCATCCGCGTTGAGGGGCATAAGGAGAAAGCGCTGGCCTTTTCCTCCGACGTGACCCCGCGCTATTGCGAAGCTGACCCGTTCGAGGGGGGCAAGCAGGCCGTGGCCGAATGCTGGCGCAACCTCACCG
>DROE01000114.1 GCA_011322005.1 Devosia sp. | reverse complement strand
GAGCTTTTGAGAAAGCTGTCCGCTTCCCCGGAACATGCTCCACAGGCCCGCACCCAGCACCAGCACCAGTGCCCCCATAACGATAAAAATTACGGTGTTCAATATGCCCTGCATGGCTTTCTGTTCTCTTTATTTTGCTGCTTCGTTTGTGCGCTGGTTGAAATATGCGCTCAGTAGTTGGCCCAGCCGGTCATAGATGACACGAATGCGGCGGCTGGTGAATAGCTCGCGGTGGGTTGTCAGCCATATTTCAAGGGGAGGGATGACCAATTGGGGCAAAAGCGCCTGCATGCCTGGTGTCGAGGCCACCAGTTCGCGCTGGGCAAAGCCAATGCCAAGGCCTGCCTTTACCATCTCCCAGATGGCGGTCTGGCTGTCGGTGCGCAGTGCGAAGTCCTTGCGGCTCAACTCAAAGCCGATGTTTTTTGCTCCAGCGGTCAACAGGTCGGAACGGTCAAAACCCACCAGGTCGTAGGCGAACAGGTCGTTAATCTGCTGTGGTCTGCCAGCCCGCTCCAGATAGGATTTGTGGGCGCAGCAGATGATGGGGCTTTCTCCCAGCTTGCGGGCAATCAGTTCAAGCTGGGTGGGGCGGAACATCCTGACGGCGATATCACTTTCGCGCATCAGCAGGTTTTCTGCCGAGTCCGAGGGCACCAGTTCCAGCTCGATTGCGGGAAACTCATCGCGGATTTTTCTCAGCACTGCCGGCAGGATATAGTGCGAGGTAATGGTGGAGGCGGTGATGCGCACCGCGCCACTGAGCTTGCTCGAAGTGCCTTCGGCCAGAATGGTGGCTTCACTGAGGGCCTTTGTTGCAATTTTGACCTGTTCGAACAGGGCCATGGCTGTGGCATTGGGTTCCAGCCCCTTGAGCGTGCGGGAAAACAGCGATGTTCCGAGCGCCTTTTCCAGCGCCTCGACATGGCGGCCGAGGGTGGGCTGGGACAGGTCCAGCTTCCGGGCGGCGGCGGAGAGCGAGCCATGTTCGACAACGGCACCAAAGCTGCGCCACAGGGCCCAATCGGGGTCTTGGCTATTCATATATGAATGTTAAACATACGAATTTGGGAAATTCAACTACATTAGTGAATGATCTAGATTGCTCTCAATTGAACAAGGAAAGCAAAAGATGACACAGAAGAAAGCGCAGACAATTGCAATATTGGGCATCAACGGACGCATCGGGCAGGAGGCGGCAAAGGCCTTTGTTGCCGCCAAATGGCGGGTCATCGGCATGGGGCGCGGCAACCGGGCAGAACTTGATGGCGTTGAGTTTGTTGAAGGGGATATCGCGTTTCCCAAGCAGACGGTGCGGGCCATCGCCGACGCCGATGTGGTATTCAACGCCATCAACCTGCCTTACGACAAATGGGACAAGGGCCGGGCCGAAGCCAGTCTGGCCAATGTCCTGCAAGCCCTTGAAGGCAGCGGCAAGACGCTTTTGTTTCCGGGAAATATTTATAATTACGCAGCCGACCAGCACATGATTACGCCGGATACGCCCCAGCACCCCGAAAAGGACAAGGGCGAAATCCGCAAGCGCATGGAAGGCATGCTGGCCCAGGCCTCAAATGATGACAATATTCAGGTGATTATCCTTCGCCTGGCTGACTTTTTTGCACCCGGGGCGGAAGGAACCGTTTTTGACCTGATGATGATGTCGCGCCTCAAATCGGGCATATTGCAATATCCCGGCGAACTGAGCACAGGCCATTCCTGGGCCTATCTGCCCGATGTGGGCCGGGCGCTGGTCAAAATTGCGGAGGCGCGCAAAAGTCTGCCCAGGTTCGAGAACCTGCACTATCAGGGCCATTTTGCCAGCGGTCATCAGATGATTGGAGCCATTCAGGATGTGCTGCCCAAACCGGCAAAAGTGAAAAAAGTGCCCATGGACCTGCTCAAAGTCATCGGCTGGTTCGTGCCCATCGTGCGCGAAGTGGTGATCATGTCCTATCTGTGGGATGAGCCCCATCAGCTCAGGGACCCAAAGCTGGCGGCGCTTCTTGGCGCGGATTTCGATACCCCTTTCAGGGACGCGGTTCACAAGACAGCGCTTTCCTATCTGCCGGCAAAGCAAAGAACAGCGCCAAAGGCCCGGCTTTCCACGACCTGAGCCGGAGCGGTATCAGATTCCAAGATGGGCGCGGACGGTTTGGGCCGTCCAGCCTTTTTCACGCAAATCCCGCAGGGTTGTGGACCCCCTGGATTTGGAGAGCTTGGACTTTTCATCATCCAGTATCAGCTTGTGGAACGTATAGAGCGGGGTGGGCAGGGAAAGCAGAAATTGCAACAGCACATGAATGTCGGTCACCGCCTCCAAATCACGCCCCCGCACCACATGGGTGATGTTCTGGTGCGCATCATCAACCACCACACTCAGGTGATAGGATGTGGGGGTATCCTTGCGTTGGATGACGGTGTCGCCCCAACGTTGCGGCCGGGCATAGGTGATTTCTGGCCGGTCCAACGGGGTAGGCTGAACGGTGGTGAAAGTCAGCATGCCGGTTTTTTCAAGCGCTTTTCCCACGTCAAGGCGATATTGCACCGGTTGGTTTTGCCTGAGGTTGTGGCTGATTTCTTCTTTTGAAAGAGCTTTGCAGGTGCCCGGATAAATGGGCGCGCCATCGGGGTCGGTCTGCCCGTTTGAAGCGTCACGGATGTCGGTGCGCGAGCAAAAGCACGGGTAAAGCAGGCCAAGGGCATCCAGTTGGGCCGCCGCTCTCTTGTAGGCTGCCTGGCGCACTGATTGTTTCAGCACCGGTTCGGGCCATTTCAGCCCCAGCCAGTGCAGATCCTCAAAGATGGCTTCGACAAAAGCGGGTTTACTGCGGCCTTCGTCGATGTCTTCAATGCGTAACAGCCAGTTGCCACCAAGCTGGTTGGCCCAGCGGTCAACAACAAGCGCTGAATAGGCGTGCCCGAGGTGCAAAAAACCGTTAGGGCTTGGAGCAAATCGTAAAATCGGTTCGGATGGCATTCTTTTTTTGATGCAGCCTAATTCAGCCAGCCATTACTGTCGGCACGTACGGAAAGCAGGATGAGGCCCAGGGCCACCAATGCCACCAGTCCGACCATCATGGTTCCAGCAGGGCCGAAAACGGCAAAACTGTCTTGGATAACAAATGCGTTTATGTTTTGCACAATGATGCCGAGCAGCGACAAAACAAGCAGATATTTTGCCCAGCGCTGGCGCAGAAGAAGGCCGATGCAGCCGATGGTACCGCAAAACACGGCGATGGCAAATGCTCCCATGGCCCAGCCGGGTGTGGAGAGCATCAGTGTGCGTTCCGCTTCGGGCATTGCTTCAAGAATTTCGGGCGAGACCATCACCTGCATGAAAAACGCCATGACCCCCAGCAGGTTCCAGAGCAAGCCAGCTACGCTGACTATCCAGAACCAGGCAGGCACGGTTTGGCTGGTGTTTTGAGTATCGTTCATCAAATATCTCCCGATAGTTCGAGTGAGCAAGGCTATTCCGGTACTATATTGTGGGAGCAGATTGGCATATCTTCATGGATTCTGAAAATCGGGCCAGTTTTGAGCGGTTGACCAGTGGGGATGTGCTGAAACGCCATCTCGCGGCGCTGGTTATTCTTGATCCTGCGTTGAAGCCGGTTCTGGCCGAGGTGGGGGAGGTGCCCTTGCGGCTGGGCCGGTCCGGTTTTGCCGGACTGGCTTCCATTGTTTCAAGTCAGCTCCTCTCGGTGGCCAGCGCCAGAGCCATACACTCCCGGGTGGAAAAACTCGCCGGGGAAATGAATGCGGAAAACTTCCTGGCGCTGGAGTTCAACGATTTGCGCAAAGCGGGTCTGAGCCGTTCGAAAATTACCTGCATGCAGGCACTGGCCGAGGCCGAACTGGAAGGTATGCTGGACTATGAGCATATCCACCGGCTTCCGGTTGGTGAAGCGATGGCGGCGCTTACCTCACTCAAGGGCATCGGGCCGTGGAGTGCTGAAATCTATCTGATGAGTGCGGCGGGGCATCCCGACATTTTTCCGGCCGGTGATCTGGTGTTGCAAAAAATGGTTGGCAAAGTGCTCAACAAAAGGCAAAAGCCGGACGAAAAGGCAACGCGCAAAATTGCCCGAAGATGGTCACCCCATGGCGGTTCGGCGGCGCGTCTGCTCTGGCGCTATTTTGCCGTGTTGCGCAACCGGGAAGGAATAAATCTTTGAAACAAACCCTCTCCGGGCCGATGGTGCCCCCCAAAAGCGGCAAGGCAAAAAAGGCGGTGGTTTTGCTGCATGGTTACGGCTCTGACGGCAACGATTTGATTTCGCTGGCCCAGTACTGGCGTGCAGAGATGGCGGATGCAATGTTTGTGGCCCCCAACGCGCCCGACCGCTGCGACATCAATCCCATGGGTTATCAATGGTTTCCCCTCGCTGTCGACCGGCTAAATTCACCGCTCGTCGGCGTTGAGACCGCCCGGGCGGTAATAACAGAGTTTCTTGAAGCCCTTTGGGCACAAACCGGCCTGAAAGCTGCCGACACATTGCTGATTGGCTTCTCGCAAGGGGGGATGATGGCGCTTGATGTGGGGCTTCGCCTCGAACAGCCGCTCTCGGGCATCGTTTCGTTTTCCGGTGGTCTCATCGGGGTCGAGACAATCCAAAAAGAAATCAAAAGCAAACCACCGGTCTGTTTCATCCACGGGGAGGCCGATGATGTGGTGCCAATGCAGATGAGCAAAGCGGGTCACGAGGCGTTAAAGCGTCTTGATGTCAAATCTGCCTTGCATCTGGAGCCGGGGGTTGCGCATACCATATCTATGGAGGGATTGGGCTTTGCGCTGGCCTTCATGCGCGAGGTTGGCGGCACTTCGAAAAGGCAATAGTCAATAATTTTGCTTCACAGACCGGATTTTTCCCGCTTAAATCAAACGGAGTATATTTGACTTTGACGGGGTAAATTGTTGTGGGCGTTCATGTCTCACCGGAAAGCTGTCCAACGCTGGTGCTGAACGCCGACTTCAGGCCGCTCAGCTATTATCCCTTGTCGCTGTGGTCGTGGCAGGACGCAGTCAAGGCGGTGTGCCTAGACCGGGTGAACGTGATTTCCAGATATGATGTGGTGGTGCACAGCCCCAGCATGGAAATAGAATTGCCCAGCGTGGTTTCCCTGCGTGACTATATCCGGCCCAGCGCCAACCCGGCTTTCACGCGGTTCAACGTTTTTCTGCGCGACAGGTTTTGCTGCCAGTATTGCGGTTCGCCGGACGAATTGACGTTTGACCATCTCATTCCGCGCTCCAGGGGCGG
>DROE01000113.1 GCA_011322005.1 Devosia sp. | reverse complement strand
GCCAGGGTAATCAGACCATAAAGGCTTCCGGCCCTGTCCGCGCTGGCCAGCACAATTTTGTTTCTGGAAAAATTCAGGCGATAGCCCTCTTTCTCAAGGCTTGAATCCTCCTCAAACCTGACGGGCAGTCCTCCGGTGACCACGGAAAGGGAAAAAGGTTGCGCTTCTGCGGGAAACAATCTGGCAGCCAGCTCTGCCACCTCCGACATAGCGGCGATATCATCCCCCTCACTGTTTTCAGCCGCGAACAGGGCCACCGGCGGCGCGGCAAAATCCGTGGCGGAAAACATCTTTGGCCAGGGAAGGATTGATACCGGATGTTGCAGTTTTCCTTCCGGCACCAGTTGGGGTGTGAAGGTCGCGGCACGGTCATTTGGCAAGAACGGACCCAGCGCAATATCGTGGTGAGAGCCGTCGGCAAGGGTAAGATAGGCGGTGCTCACCCCGTCAGTCCGATGCCGGGCGGGCCGGGTCAGTCCGCCGACGCGAAAGCGCCAGCTTTGCCCCGGAGCAATCGCTTCGCCCCCCGGGGGAACAAGTTCGTGCAGGTTGGCGCTGCGGCGGAGCAGTGTTGCATTCTCGTATTTGGAGGCATCTTCAATACGCGTCAGGGAAGTGTAGGACAGCCGGAAGTTGACCAGCGGCGTCTGAGCAAGGTTGAACAGCTCAAATTCAAGCCGCCCCTCCTCCGGGCTGAGGCTGGTCCAGCGCACCTCAAGACGGCAGCGAGTTTTGTTCATCTGTCATGCTCCCAAAATTGGACTGAAAAGTTCAATAGTCATCCGACTGGCTGAACAGGCCCGCCATCTCGGCCTGCCCCGCGCTCAGTCCGCAATCGACCGGCAGGCAGACCCCGGTGATGGCGCTGGCCTTGTCGCTGGCCAGAAACGCCACCGCATCCGCCACATCGGTGGTCTGTGAAATCCGGCCCAGCGGACAGGGTCTGCTGGCCCTTTTGAATATATCCGGGTCATTTCTGGCCCGCTCATCCCATGCCACAGTGCGCACGGTCCCCGGAGCCACGGCGTTGGCCCGCACTCCGAACTTTCCATATTCCACCGCAATCATCCTGGTGAAATGGACAAGCCCGGCCTTGGCCGAACTATAGGCGGGATGCCCATAGGTTCCCAGTCCGTTTACCGAAGCGATGTTGACCACACAGCCGGAAACGGCCCTGAGATCGTCCGCAAGCGCCTGAAAGCAAACGAAGGCCCCGTTCAGGTTCAACTCGACATCCTCTTTCCACCGGGTGACACTCATGGCCTGCAACGAGGCTTCGGTCACCCCGCCCGCATTGTTCACCAGAACCGCGACCGCACCGTGGCCGCGGGCGATTTCAGCCATTTTATTCGCGGCTTCCTCGTCGGTAATGTCGCAGGTAACCGCTATGACACGCCCTTCGTGCGGGTCCAGCGTGTCCGCCGCTTCGCGCGCTGCTTGTTCATCTATGTCCACGCCAATCACCACATGCCCGGCTTTGAGCATTTCTGAAGCTATGGCCTTGCCGATGTCGCCGCCAATCCCGGTGACCACCGCCACGCTCTTGCGTTTCTGGTTGTTATGCGTTGTCACTTCCAGCTAGTCCCCCAGCGGTTCACTGTCATCATTGTCGCGGTGGGCCACCACCTGATACTTTATGCGCCGAAGTTTTTCCTGGGCCCCGCCCTCAACCTGCATGGCAACAAGCGTGGCGATAATGTCAACCATGGCCAGAAACACAAAACGCACCGCGGTGGGTTTGAGAATATTCAGGCCCTCACGCAAATCTATGGGCAGGGTGATGTCTGCCATTTCGGCCAGGGGACTCCCCGGCCGGGTCAGCGCCACCGTGAATACTTTGTAATCGCGGGCAACTTTCAGGGCCCGCACCAGTTCCTCATTGCGCCCCGAAATCGAGGAAGCAATGATTATATCATCGGGGTTGGCCGCCGAGGCCATCATCAGCTGCATGGTGTGGTCAGAGCTTGCCGTGACCCGTAGGCCAAAGCGGAACAGCCGGTTCTGAAATTCGCTGGCCACCATCGAAGAGTTGCCCCCCGAACCAAAGGCATAAATCATCCCGGTGTCGCAGATGCGCTTTGCAATTTCCTGTAAATCAGAAATATTGGTGCTGTGGTGCAGACTGTGCAGGGCTTTTTGGGCCCGGGTCACGATGTCTTCGACAACCTCATCCGCCGAAAGCAGCGGAGTTTCAGGTGTCAGATACCGGGTGCCCACAAAGGTGGTCTGGGCCAGGCGCACCTTGAACTCAGAATAGGACTGACACCCCAAGCGACGACAAAATCGGGTGACCGTGGGCGGCGACACCTCCGCGCGCTGAGCCAGTTCGGTAATGGAGGCGTTGGTGGCAAACTCGGTATCAGTGAACAAGATGTCCGCAATACGCAGTTCGGAACGCGAAAACTCCTCCATTTGATTCTGCAGGGTTCCAAGTATGTCCATGGCCTGGGTTGCTTTCCATTTGTCTGCGGCATCACGCATTGAACGGCACGCTCAGGGCGCCTTGTAGCAGACGCAGTCAATCTCGACCTTGCCATCAATCATCAGCCGGGATTGCACACAGGCGCGCGCCGGGGGATGCTCACCGAAATATTGCTTGTAGACCCCGTTGAACGACCAGAAATCCCTGGGGTCATCCAGCCACACCCCGACCCGAACGATATGTTCGCTGCCATACCCGGCCTCATTCAGAATGGCCAACAGATTCTTGATGGTGAGGTGGGTTTGCTCGACAATGGAGCCGGAAACAATCTCGCCATCCCTCATGGCCACCTGGCCCGAAACATAGAGCCAGCCATCGGCCTCCACCGCCCGGGCAAAAGGCAGGTTCTGGCCACCCGCCCCGGACTTTTCCGCCCCATATCTTTTGATGTCACTCATATTCCCGTCCTTTCGGCCTAAACCTGTCATTCCATGAAAATATTTTTCTCAACTCGTTGACAATCGAACAGAATAATCGGAAATTTTCCAGAATAAAGTGATGTGGATGTAATTTTTTTGCGATGAGCGCTTATCTTTCCAATTTTTTTGCCTCCGACAACCCGGGCTGCTGTGCAATCCGGGACAATCCGTTAGAACATGGCGTTGACCGCATAAACACCGGCAGTTCCAACGACTGGAACCTTGATTTTCCCGCCCCTGAAGCCGCCGGACGGACAAACGCCGGGAAGCGAACTGAGCGTTGAAGATATTCACCGCTGTTCTGGCGACCGAAACCAACACTTTTTCTCCCATATGTATAGACAGTCGCGCCTTTGAAGCCTCGCTCTATGCTCCCCCCGGTTCCCATCCGGAAACGCCCACCCTGTGTTCGGCCCCCATTACCGTGGGACGCCGGGTCGCAAAGGAAAAAAACTGGCAACTGGTTGAAGGCACCGCGGCCTGGGCCGACCCCGCTGGTCTGATAAACCGGGAAACCTACGAGACCCTGCGTGACGAAATCCTGGACCAGCTGCGCGCAGCCACGCCGGTGGATGGTGTGGTACTGGGGCTGCACGGAGCCATGGTCGCCGCCGGATATGACGACCCGGAGGGCGATTTCCTCACGCGTATCCGCGCCATTGTTGGCAAAGACGTTCTGATCTGTGCCGAACTGGACCCCCACAGCCACCTCACTGCCAAACGCCTTGCGGCGGCGGATTTTTTTGTCGCCTTCAAGGAGTTCCCGCACACGGATTTTGTCGAACAGGCCGAGACCCTTTGGCATCTGGCAGGAGAG
>DROE01000112.1 GCA_011322005.1 Devosia sp. | reverse complement strand
TCGTTTTCAGGCTACTGGAGCCTGACAAAATGGACGCCCGCCGGAGTTTTTCGGCAGGCGCCCTTGAAAGCGGCAATCATGGGAGGAGGCAATTGCCACTCTTCGCGCTTCATTTTCCTTTTCAAGAAAATCACCCGGGCTCAAGGGGCGGGGCGAGCCGGGGCGAAAAGCGCGGAAAAGTGCTTTGGCGGTTTATTGCCCGCTCAGGCTTGCCGCCAGGTCAACCAGCGTCAAAAACTCGCTGCGATAGCCCAGTTTGTCCTCGCCCCGGGCCCCGGCAGCCAGCGCCCGGATGTCATCCCAGGCCATATCCCCGGCATAAACCGAGCCGCGCAGCTTCTGCCCGAAGGCCGTAACCGCCGTGGCAAAGCGCATATCGTCACTCGCTTGGGCAAGGTTGTCCTGCACCATGTCGGTGGTAATCGGAGTTTCAATCAGGCGGGAGCTATTTTCGTCCGGCAGCTTGTAGCGCAGCTTGAAAAAGCCCAATTCGCTGGTGTCGACCGCGCCGCCCTCAAGCTCCACACTATCGCCATAGCGTAGCGGGTCAATCAGCTGGCGCTGGGCCCCCACCGGGGTCAATTCATAAAGCGCGGTCACCGTGTGACCGGCCCCCACATCACCGGCATCGACCCGGTCATTGTTGAAATCCTCGCGGGCCAGGGCCCGGGTTTCATAACCGATAAGACGGTATTCAGCCACCAGCGCCGGGTTGAACTCAATCTGGATTTTCACGTCCCTGGCAATTGTAACGAGAGTCGAACCGGCCTCGGCCACCAGCACCTTGTGGGCCTCGCGGAAACTGTCGATATAATAGGCGCTGCCATTGCCATTCTGAGCCAGCGTCTGCATCAGAGCGTCATTCAGATTGCCGCTGCCAAAGCCAAGGATTGACAGGAAGGTGCCGCTTTTGCGCTTTTCCTCGATGAAGTTTTTCAGCGCCCTGTTGGAGGAAATTCCCACGTTGAAATCGCCATCGGTCGCCAGCATCACCCGGTTGATACCGCCCTCGATTTTGGCCTGCTCGGCCAGTTGATAGGCCAGCTCGATACCGGCGGCGCCAGCAGTCGAGCCGCCCGCGCCCAGATTGTTCAGCGCGTTGACAATTGCCGCCTTGTCGGTGGCCGGGGTCGGTTCAAGCACGGTGCCCGCCGAGCCCGCATAGGCCACAATCGAGACCGTGTCGTTTTCACTCAACTGGTCGACCAGAAGGGTCAGCGCCTGTTTGAGCAGGGGTAATTTGTCCGGCGCGTTCATTGAACCCGATGTATCCACCAGAAACACCAGATTGACCGGAGGACGTTCCACGTCGGCGGGCACGTAGCCCTCAATGCCGATACGCATCAATTGCGTGTCACTGTTCCAGGGGGTGGCCACGATGTCGATTGTGGGGGCGAACGGGCTCTCAATATCGGTTGGTGCCGAATAATCATAAGTGAAATAATTGACCAGCTCTTCAATACGCACCGCGTTGGGGTCGGGCAGTCGGCCCTCGTTCAGCGCCCGGCGCACATAGGCATAAGATGCCGTATCCACATCAATAGAGAAGGTGGATACCGGCTCGCTGGCAACCGATTTCACGGTATTTTCAGCGAACTCGGCGAACTGGTCACCACCCGCCACATCCCCGGCAAAATATCCCGCCCCATCGTCCGCAACCGGCATCGGGGATGGAGGCGCAATCACGCCCCCAAGGGGAGCCTGCTTGGCGGTTGTGGCCATCTCATCAACGACGCTGGGTGCAACCATCATTTCAGCTTCCGGCGCCATCTGGGTTCTTGCCCGTTCCGCCGCTGCGGTCTCCAGCGGCTGCTGGCTGACTTCCGAGGCCGGTTTTGTCAGGTCATTGAGCGGGGCAGGGTCGGCAGCAGCCTCCTCGCTCAGCGCCAGACCATCGCTGCGGGTGTCCAGGACCTTGTCCGCTTCGGCATCCCTGGCCTCCTGCCTGTCATTGGAAAAACCAAGGGGGGGCAGCGGCGTCAGCGAGGTATTCTGAAAAAGAAACACACCAACCGGCAGCAGCAAAAGCCCTGTCATGGTGGCGGCAATGGGGAAACGAGCGTTCATGGAGAATTGTCCTTTTATCCAGTTGATTATGGACGTAGGACGCGTGGGCTCAGAATTTCCTTTGGTCGCAGCAGAAGTTTTTTCTGTTTCCCGCTGGTTCTGGTCAAACGCTTCCATTGCCAGACCAAGGGCGCGCTCCTTCGCTGCGCCTGAAACTTCGGGCACTTCGATTTTTCCCAGCGATTTCAGCCGTTGTTCTTTTTCAGAATCGGTCATTGGCTTGTTGCTCACAATAGTTTCTTCAGCGTTTTTTTGGCCGCATGCACATGCCCCGAAACCGTGGCTTCGCGGCATTGCATGATTTGGGCGGCCCCGGCGTGGCTCATTTCCTCCCCGTAAACCAGCAGCATCGCATCGCGCTGGCGCTCCGGCAGCCGTCGCACCGCCGCCCACAACTGCCCTGTCAGAGTGCTTTGCTCCTGCTCCGGGGGGGCATGGGTGGCGCTGGTTTCTTCCAGTTCCGTGTTCTGGCGGTTGCGGCGCGCTTTTTGGCGCTGCATGTCGCGGGTGGCGTTAAGCACCACCCGGTAGAGCCAGGAGGTAAACGCCGCCCGCCCGTCATAGGAGCCGATGGTGCGCGCCAGTTTCACCACCACGTCCTGGGCGATGTCCTCGGCATCCTCGCGCGAGCCGCACCATTT
>DROE01000111.1 GCA_011322005.1 Devosia sp. | reverse complement strand
GGAGACATTGCCCTTGCGCGCCTGCTCCACCTCTTCGGCCCGCATCCCGAAAATCAGCATATTCTCCACGCCCACATGCTCGGCCATCTCCACATTGGCCCCGTCCAGCGTACCGATGGTCAGCGCCCCGTTCAGCGCCAGCTTCATGTTGCCGGTGCCCGAGGCTTCCATTCCGGCGGTGGAAATCTGCTCGCTCAAATCCGCCGCGGGAATGATTTTTTCGGCCAGCGACACGTTGTAGTTGGGCAGGAACACGATCTTGAGCAGCCCCCTGACCGCCGGGTCATGGTTGACCACCTTGGCCACATCGTTGATGAGCTTGATAATCAGCTTGGCGTTCCAGTAACTTGGCGCCGCCTTGCCGGCAAAAATCTTCACCCGCGGCACCCAGTCTTTTTCCGGGTGCGCCCTTATCGCCTCATAAAGCGCCACCGCCTCGATAATGGCGAGCAACTGGCGCTTATATTCGTGAATACGCTTGATATGCACATCAAACAGCGCATCCGGGGAGACCTCTATCCCGCACCGCTCCTTTATCAGGGTCGCCAATGAAGCCTTGTTGGCGTGTTTGACAGCCATGAACTGCTTCTGAAATTCCCTGTCCCCGGCATGAATGCGTAAATTTGTCAGCGCCTCGGTCCGGTCCAGAAACTCCGGGCCAATGCGTTCTTTAATCAATCCGGTCAATCCCGGATTGCACTGCATCAGCCAGCGGCGCGGCGTGATGCCGTTGGTCTTGTTGTTGATGCGTCCGGGATAAAGCGCATTGAGGTCGGCAAAAACCGTCTGTTTCATCAAATCGGTATGCAGGGCCGAAACCCCGTTGACGCTGTGCGCGCCCACAAACGAAAGCGGCCCCATGCGCACCCGGCGTCCCCCGTTTTCATCGATCAGCGAGATCGCCGCCAGATGCCGGTCATCGACCATGAGTTTTTTGCGCGCCTCGGCCAGCACCTGCCCGTTGATCGCATATATTATCTGCATGTGGCGCGGCAGCATGCGCTCCAGCATGGCCACCGGCCAGGTTTCCAGCGCCTCGGGCAAAAGCGTGTGGTTGGTATAGGAAAAGGTTCTGACCGTAATATCCCAGGCCTCATCCCACTCCATCAGGTGAACATCCACCAGAATACGCATCAATTCGGCCACCGAAACCGCCGGATGGGTATCGTTGAGCTGAATGGCCACCTTGTCGGGCAGAGACTTCAGATCCTCATATTTGCGCAAGTGCCGCCGAACAATGTCCTGAAGGGAAGCGGAGGAGAAAAAGAACTCCTGACGCAAGCGCAACTCCTGCCCCGATGGGGTATCGTCCGCCGGATACAATACGAGCGTGATGGATTCTGCCTTGGCACTCTCCTCCAGGGCTCCCACATGGTCGCCCCTGTTGAAGCGATCCAGCAGCACCGGGTCAATTGCCTGCGCACTCCATAGCCTGAGCGTGTTGACCCTTGCTGCCCGCCAGCCCACAATCGGTGTATCAAAGGCTACCGCGTTCACATGCTCGCTTGGCACCCAGATGTGCCGCAGAACGCCCTTTTCGTCCTCCTCAGCCACAACCCGCCCGCCAAAGCCGATTTCATAGGCACTCTCGCGCCTTTCGAACTCCCAGGCATTGCCGTGCGCCAGCCAGTTTTCAGGCAACTCCACCTGCCATCCATCCGAGGTCTCCTGCCTGAACAGACCGTTTTCATAACGAATGCCATAGCCATAGGCCGGCACTTCAACGCTTGACATGCTTTCAAGGAAACCCGCCGCCAGCCGCCCCAGACCGCCATTGCCCAGTGCCGCATCCGGCTCCAGCTCGATCAGATCGTCAAGCTCCACCTTGTAGGATATGAGCGCCTCGCGCACGGCGTCCGTTATTCCCAGATTGCACATGGCATCGCGCAACAATCGCCCGATCAAGAACTCCAGAGAGAGATAATAAACCCGCTTGTCCCCGTTGCTCCAGGTGGCCCGTGTGCTTTCCATCCAGGTGTCAATCGCCCGGTCGCGCACCGTCAGAATGGTTGCATGCAGCCAGTCATAACGGCGCGCAACCAGCGGATCCTTGCCCACCGAATGGGTCAGCTTTTCAAGAATGTCCGTCGCCAGCGCTTCGGGCGTGTTCACGCGGGGCGGCGGGGTGGGACCATCATATACGAGTGGGCGTTGCGGCATTGCGCAGTCCTGCAGTTCTTTTTGTTCCAGGTCCCCTCGTTCCCCCACTATTCAGCAATATCAGAAGAGATTGCAACCCCAACTGCACCTCGCACCAAACCCCAGCGCTCCAGCAAAGCCACGACCCTATTTGCCTGAGGTCTCCTCGGGCTTCCAGGCTTGAGCCTCTTCAACCCGGGCTTCAATCCATTCCATACCGCCCATGGCCTCAATCATCGGCCCGATCCAGGGTTCATATCGCTTCCAGCGATTGGTGGAGCCGGTATAAATGGGCTGGCGCACCTGCCAGCGGCTTGCTGTCATCACTGTCGCCCGGTCGCTTTGTTCGGGGGACAGGCAGGCATCATTCCACTCAAGCCCGACGAAATCCACCAGACGGCGCACATGAGGCTCAGGGTTCATAACAAGCTGTTCGTAGCTCAAATCAAGCACGGGATTGCCGATCATCCGCCGACAGATACTCACCGTGTCGACCAGATTGCGATAATATGCGCCAATCCAGTCCAGCCGATAGCTGAAATCTATTGAAACAAACCTCTTGAAAAAGTTGGAAATGCCACAGTCCAGCGGATGCCGCCGCACATAGACAATGCGCGCGTTTGGAAACAGGCGCGAAATCAGCGCAATATTCAAGGCGTTGCTCGGCAGCTTGTCGGTGAATTTTCTGTATTCCTTATTGGCCCGGTTCTGCACGATCTTGAGCACTGCCTCTCCATTCTGCCTGAATACATGCCCGGGCACTTTTTCAAGCCCCGTGTAGCGACCGCCCTCGAACTTCAATGCCTTGCTCAACCAGTTACCGATGGCTGCCTGCACTTCGGGGATAACCGGAAGCTCCCCTGCAGCGAACACCTGCGGATGCCGCGACAGGATTGTCTCCACCAGCGTGGTGCCCGAGCGCGGCATGCCAACGATAAAAATCGGCACTTCAGTGCTCAACCCACTGTCGGGAATGTTCCCCATGCCCCTTTTAGCAAGCTCGCGCAAATCAGCCATCTGGCGCTCCTGCTCGGCAACATCAAACTTGCGGCCCTCCAGAGCGTTTGCGGCCATGCAATAATTCATTGCCCGTTCCGCCTGGCCCAGATCGTCGAATATCTTTGCCAGCGCAAAGCCGGCTGCCGTCTTTTGCTCCTTGGTCCAATCATTTTCCTCATAGGCCCTGACCATGCCGGTAACCGCTTCGTTTTCTTCTGTGAAGCGCATATTCTCGGCAAGTTCGAAGAAATATCTCGGATGTTCCGGGCTGAGCTCCATGGCCTCCAGAAGCAGCTTCTGCGCCTCCTCAATCCTGCCGTTGGACACCAGAATGAGCGAGAGGTAATAGCGCACAAGAGGAGAATCCGGTGCAATATCAAGAGCGCGTCTTGTGTTGGCGATGCACTCTTCGGGGTCAACATTGTCCTGCCAACGGCAATGTTCGCGCACGCAGATGGCCGTGGCGTTTTCCGGCATGAGTTCCAGAACGCGGTCGCACATCTCAACCGCCGCCTTGTACTTCCTCTCACGCATCAGGGCCATGGCGTCCCCAACGCTGATTGGTTCAAGTTTCTGTTGCATTTATTTCCTCATCCGGCATGCGGCACTATTTGAGAAACAACGAACGCGTTGTACGAAAAAACATCGACGCCTCAGGCTCTCCCCCCTAGTATAGGATTTAAGGCGTTTGCCCAACAGGTGCGGCACAGAAATTTCACCCCGTTTTACTCACAGCACGAAACTGGCTTTCCTCCTGAACATGTCCAAAAATCCTCCGCAGAAAATCATCATTGATACCGACCCCGGTCAGGACGATGCTGTCGCCTTGTTGCTGGCGCTGGCCTCCCCCGAAGAGCTTGATGTGCTGGGCATCGTCACCGTGGCGGGCAATGTGGGCCTCACTCAAAACTCGATAAACGCCCTCAAGATCGTTGAATTATCGGGCAGAACCGATGTGCCGGTGTTTGCCGGCTGCGACCGCCCCATGCGCCGCACACCCGTTACGGCGGAGCATGTGCATGGCAAAACCGGGCTGGACGGCCCCGACCTGCCCGACCCTGAAATTTCCCTGCAAGACCACCACGGGGTCGATTTCATCATCGACACTTTGCTTGAAGCCGAGCCAAATACCGTCAAACTGTGCGCCCTTGGTCCCCTGACCAATATCGCCATGGCACTGGTTCGCGCACCATCCATCGCCCCGCGCATCAAGGAAATTGTGCTTATGGGCGGGGGGTATTTTGAAGGGGGCAATATCACCCCGGCCGCCGAGTTCAACATCTATGTGGATCCCGAAGCCGCCGACATCGTTCTGCATTGCGCAGCGCCCATCACCATCATCCCCCTTGATGTTACCCACCATATGCTGGCCACTCCCGCTCATCTGGAACGCTTTTTGAACTTGGGCAACAGGACCGGCAAGGCCATCTATGAAATGCTGACCTTTTCCGAGCGCTTTGATCTTGAAAAATACCGCTGGGAAGGCGCCCCCCTGCACGACCCTTGTGTCATCGCCCATGTGCTGGAGCCGGACATCTTCACCGGGCGGCACATCAACGTCGAGGTCGAAGTCTCAAGCGAATTGACCCGCGGCATGACGGTTGCCGACTATTGGGGCGTTACCGACCGCAAAGCCAACGCGCATTATCTGCGCCACGGCAACACCGAACGCTACTACGACCTGCTCGCCGAACGCATTTCAAAACTGCCCTGATAGCGAAACCTCCCCCGCTTCCTCACTATGGGGGTTGCAGGCCGTACTGAAACACCCCCTCGCCCTTCGAGGGTCGCTTCGCCCCCGCCTAGACCGCTTCATGTTTAGATTGAATCAATTCTGTTTCATGATTGGCGAGATGGGCCAGTGCTGAAACGGGCGAAGCGCGATATTTGTTATCGGGCAAGACCGGTTTGGCTCT
>DROE01000110.1 GCA_011322005.1 Devosia sp. | reverse complement strand
TGACCTGGGCGACCGGTTGAAAAACTCCTCTTCGGAACAGATGACACTGACCGATGTCATCAGCGTGGCTGAACTTTTGACCAGTTCCCTGCAACCCCTGCTCAGGCGCATTGATGTGACGCTGCAAAAAGAACTGCGGGGCATCCTGACAAAGATTGAAAACCTGCGGCAGGACATTTCCAAGGTTCATGCGGACGACATCGCCGACAACCGCATTCCCGAAGTGGGCAAGGAGCTTTCAGAGGTGGTCAAGGCCACGGAATCAGCGACCAATTCCATCATGAACGCGGCTGAAACCGTGCTGGCGGCGGAGGACAAGCCCGAAAAGGACTATCGCAAACTGGTCAACGACCAGATGATGGCGGTTTTTGAAGCCTGTTCGTTTCAGGATATTACCGGTCAGCGCATCACCAAGGTCGTCGACACGGTGGAGGTCATCGAAGAGCGCATCAACATATTGTGCGAGATGATGGATGCCCATGCCGGAAAGGCCGCTCCGGTTCTGACCGAGGCTGAAAAATCCAAAGAAAAACAATTGCTGCACGGACCAACTTCTGGTGGTGCCAGCCAGTCAGATATTGACGCGCTGTTTTAGAATGGCACGCTGTCCAAAGTGCTACGGGGATAATCGGGGCTTTCCGGGTTAAGCGGGAGTGAGTGTTTTACCGCCTATTGACCAGCCAGGTTGACCTGCAGGAAATCGTCATTCTGGGACAAAAGGTCGGAACGGATCGGTCCCGCTGTTGCCAGATAGGGCCCCTGCGCAAAACCTATGCCATCGTCAATCAGGGTGAGAACCTGCTGCTCGGTTGTGACATTGCACATTATCAGGTCGACATCAAAGCGGTGCACATAGGCGGCAATATCGGCGGTGTGGAAGTCTGTGTAATGGGAAGGATTGTCGATGAACAGCTTGGCATCGGCGCGGACGGATCTGACCCCGAGATCCCCGAGTTCAGAAAAATTCAGTCGAAGAGAACTGATGGCCGAAATGGAAAAACCGGCACCGTTCTTGGCCAGGGCTTTAAGGACTGGCCCATCTTTCTTTTGCAGTTCGTCCCACTGCTGTTCCGTCAGGGAAAAATTCAGCAGTTCCGCAATTGCCCGGTTTGCATCAAGAATAGCCATCAACTGATTGCGCGACTGTTTGTCAGAGAGGGTCGCGCTGGAAATGGGTATATAGATCGCCACCGGCTCCCCTCCGGTTTTTGAGCGCCGGGCAATGGTTATGGCGTCCATCAGGGCCATGCCTTCAATCTGGGCGATCAGATCCTGCGCATCGCCACCGGGCATGAAATCCGGGGGCTCGGCAAGTTCGTCCCCCTCCAGCATCAGGCGGGGCACCAGATCATAGCCATGGGTGCGGCGCTGGGGCAGCGTTACTATGGGCAGCATGTGGTGAACAAGACGATCGTCAGCCAGAGCTTCGCGCAAAACCTCCGGGGGGATAACAGGCTCTGCGGTCTTTTCTTCCTGACTTGAGACATATTCAATGCCCCCCCGGCGACCTTTACCATCCGGGTCCGACAAATCCTGCTGCGCATGCGCGCGTTCAAGTTCTGCCAGAGTTTCTGCAAGCTCGCGTACCACCGTGCCCAACACAGAAACATCCGCTTCAAGAACATCCACTCTGGAACCCAACTCAAGGTCAGCGAGCTCGTTCATTCTCTGGCTCAGGTTACGCCCTGCCTGGGCATCGGTTGAGAGCAGGCGCGACAGGTCCTGTACGGAACGCTCAAGCCGGATTTGGTCTCGTTGGCGCAGTGTACGTTCCAGCAGGAAAAGACTGAAAACCAACCCGATCAAACCGGCAAGCAACGCTTCGATCGGTGTGAAGGTCAATCCAAAATAGGCGGTGCCGGCGATGGCGACGCTGATAGAGGCGATGAAGATATAGACGAGGCCCTGCACCTATCCTGTTCCGATCCGCTTTGCCGCCGTAGATTCGCTTGGCGCCTTATAGCACCTCAGACCTGTCGCTTGAAGCACTCTGACCAAAGGTTACGCGCAAAATCCACCTTGCGGGCAAATTGCAAATGACCCAAACACTTTATTTACCCTGTTGGCACAAACTGTCGCCAAGAAAGAGCATATTACCCCGGGACAGGGAGACCACAAGACTATGCGATCTGCAGACGGATCTGGAGCAGGCGTCAATTTTCTGGTGATTGAGAGCGATGCAGCGTCCTTTCGGGTGATGAAGAACTGCCTGGAAAAGGAGTATGGGGCGGATATCACCATCCAACACGCCACCTCGGGAAAACTGGCAAATTCGCTGCTGCGCGCCGAAGTGTTTGACGTAATTCTTGCAGATGTCGAGAGCCTGAGCGGTGCCTCGGACAGCGCGGAGGAAAATATCTCCCGGGTCAGCAGGGTTGCCGGTTCGGCTTTGGTCATTGCCCTGTCCGAGGGCGGCTCAGTGTCGCTGGCGGTCGCTGCCATGCGCGCCGGAGCTCATGACTATGTCTCCAAACCCATCAACTTTAGCGCTCTTGCAGCCCGCATCGCAGAGCTTGGTCATCGCCACGGCAATGCAAGAGCGCTGCACGCCGAATCCGAGAACTTCTTATCTCCCGATTTCGAAGGTTTTGTAGGCGCTTCCCAGCAGATGCGGATAATTTACGAACAGATTGAGCGCATCGCGCCCTCGCCGGCTCCGGTGTTCATTACCGGTGAAAGCGGAACAGGCAAGGAAGTGTGCGCCGAGGCGCTCCACCGGCGCAGCACCCGAGCTGACAAGCCGTTTGTTGCCATCAACTGCGGCGCTATCCCCCGCGAGTTGATGGAAAGCGAAATATTTGGCGTGGTGCGTGGCGCCTATACCGGAGCCGCAGAGGACCGGGCAGGCGCCGCCGAACGCGCGCAAGGGGGCGTGCTGTTTCTTGATGAAATCGGTGAGATGGACCTCGGCCTGCAGGCCAAGCTGCTCCGATTCTTGCAAACCGGATCGGTAAGCCGGGTCGGTGAATCTGTTGCCCGCGGGGTAGATGTGCGTGTCATTTGCGCAACGAATTCGAACCCGATGCAGATGATCGCAGAGAAAAAATTCCGGGAAGATCTGTTTTATCGCCTGCATGTATTGCCCATCCATCTCCCCCCGCTCCGGCAACGCCCCACTGATATTCTGCCCTTGGCACTGACCTTTCTCAAACGGTACTCGGATGAAGAAAAAAAACAGTTCGAAAGTTTTGCCCAGAGCGCAGCCGACATGATCGTTGCACGGGAATGGCCGGGAAACGTACGTCAGCTTCAAAATCTCATCCGGCGTGTGGTTGTGTTGTTTGACGGGGTTGAAGTGACCGCTGATATGATTTCAGCGGCTGACATAGAAGCACGTGAGGTTCGTTTGCCACTGGAACCTTCTCCGGACTTGGCGCAGCCCGTTCGCCCGATGTGGCACCAGGAGCAGCGTATCATTGAAGAGGCCCTGGCCCGTTTTAATGGCAATATCGCCAAGGCAGCCGCCGCGCTGGAAATCAGCCCTTCGACCATTTACCGCAAGCAGGCCGCCTGGGAGCAAATGCTCAAACAACAGGTTGCGTGAGGCAGGTCTGTTCAGGTCAGGTAGGTTATGTCTGCTCCCCAAAAAGCAACATGATCCTTGATTTGTGCGACCAGTGGACAGGGGACGGGGTAACACCACACCGCTTCGGGAGAAATCCTTTCATGGCAATCAGATCAAAATAGCATGCGGCGCTCTTGAAGGGGCTGTAGCTGACGTGCTTTGAGGGGCAAGAAACCGTTCGACAGTATCTGCACGCGGAACATATACCGCAGCCGGATATTGACCTTCCTTGAGGTCGCGCGCACGGGTCGAACTGGCAATTTTCTTGCCGTTGAACATCTCCGCAACCGGCCCGGCGCTCGGCAGAATGGTGATGCCCGCGTCTTTGCATCTCTCAACCATACTCCATCCCTTCTCCTGAGGATTCTCAGTTCTGCCAGACTGGCAGTCCAGCTACTCACGAAGTCATAAATCAAGCCAATAAGACGTGAGGGGTGCAAAATAAATTTGAGAGGCAAAAACTTGACAGCATTTGCCCGCCTGCCTATATCCCCGGTTGGTTGTTAGCACTCTATGTCATTGAGTGCTAACAAGGCCTATTGTAAACGCAACAGATCAAGACAGAAATTGGAGTGAGCATGAGCTTTCGTCCCCTTCATGACCGGGTGGTCGTCCAGCGCGTCGACAGCGAAGAGAAAACCGCTGGCGGCATCATTATCCCAGATACAGCAAAAGAAAAGCCCTCCGAGGGCGTCGTCATTTCCGTCGGGCCGGGCGCCCGTGACGAGGATGGCAAGCACATCGCCCCTGATGTCAAGGCTGGCGATCGTGTTCTGTTCGGCAAATGGTCCGGCACCGAAATCAAGATCAACGATGAGGACATGTTGATCATGAAAGAAAGCGACATCATGGGTGTGATCGAAGGCTAAACCCTTTCCCGCCCTTTTTTATCAATTCCGATCAGGAGCTCCAATAAAATGGCTGCCAAAGAAGTAAAATTCTCCACTGAAGCCCGCGACAAAATGTTGCGCGGCGTGAACATTCTTGCCAATGCCGTCAAGGTTACACTCGGCCCCAAGGGTCGCAACGTCATTCTGGACAAATCTTTTGGCGCACCGCGTATCACCAAAGATGGTGTGACAGTCGCCAAGGAAATCGAACTTGACGACAAGTTCGAGAACATGGGTGCCCAGATGGTACGTGCTGT
>DROE01000109.1 GCA_011322005.1 Devosia sp. | reverse complement strand
GGGCAATTTCGTGTGCCAGCACCGCCGCCAGTTCGCTTGAATCGTTGGCCAGGGCCAGAATGCCCCGCGTGACGTATATGTACCCCCCCGGCAACGCAAAGGCGTTCACCTGCGGTGAGTCCAGAATGGTGATGGTGAAGGAGTTTTGCGACTGGTTGGCAGCCCCGAGCAACCTTGACACAATCCGCGCCAGCATGATCTCGGTACGCTGGTGCGAATAAACACCCCCGTAGGCGGCAACAATCAAGGGATGCTCGCGCCGCCCGATTACCGCATCCTCGGGATCGGTGCCGGCCGGCACCGCATTCACCTGCCCGTCGCCGGTCCGGGTGATGGAGACCCCCCCCCCCCCCAGCAGGGAGGAACATGCCGCCAGCGAAACCACCAGCAGCACAACCCCAGCCCGCACAATCAACTCAAGGACATCCCTGCACCGGGAGCCGCCGGAACTTTGCCTGATGCTCTGCCTCATCTTGTTGCCAGTACTTCAATCTGCTCTGGATGGGTAACTTCTATGCGCGGCCCATCGCGCTGATCGACCCAGCCCCGCACCCGGACGAGCGCACCTTCAAGCGCCAGCGGGTCAATTCCCGCCCGCTCAAAGGCGCGCAGGCCCCAGCGCTCGATCACAACGGTAAAATCTTCCTTCCAATAGGTGCCAAAATTAAGGTAGACCCGCTGACCCACGCGATCCGCGTTCAGAATGCGCCCCTCAACCAACTCATAACTGTCCAGACGCTCCAAAATCCGTTCTGGTTTGTCGGCCTGCCGCACCTGATAGAAGAGTTCCCCGTCCCAGATGCCACGGCGCTCCGCCCGGGCACGCGCTTCTGCCAGATAAAGCTCCCCAAGACAAAAGCGGTTGTCCGGAAAGGAATAGACCCGGGCCAGCCCCGCCAGAATGATGGCCTGTTGCACCCAGACATCGTCCTCCCCAACGAACATGTGGCCCAGCACCCGCCCGTACCGGTCTCGCTCCGCACCACCATAGCGGATTTCAACTGATTTACCCAGCACCAGTTCCATGAGAGCCTGTTTTGCGATATCGGCTTTGGGCCAGGCTTCAAAACCGACACGCCCCAGGGCAAGTTTGGGCGCCTGCATGCCAATGAGCCTGACCTTCAGATCACTATCAAGTACAACCGTGTCGCCATCCACGACCTCGACCACAAGCCCTCTGGGCCCTTCGCGCAAATCCCCACACACTGGTGCGGCCAAACTTGATGCCCCCATCGTGCCCCACATGCCCAGTGCCAGAACCACCCCGGACATACCTGTTCTTGAACTGCCCAAAATCAAACCGTTTTTCACCCTGCTTGCCGGAGAACCAACCAAACGCGCCTGTGCCGGAAACCGCAATCTGCAAACCCGAAGGCTTCTTGCACCGGCACAAAACAGCATTGTCATAAGAAATGCACGAAGTTTTGGATAGCGTGAAGTAAATTAGGTGTCACTTGTGTCATCATTGCGCCAAGCACCCTGCAGGGTTCGAACTAGACCGCTTCATGTTTAGATTGAATAAATTCTGTTTCATGATTGGCGAGATGGGCCAGTGCTGAAACGGGCGAAGCGCGATACTTGTTATCGGGCAAGACCGGTTTGGCTCTGGACATCCGCCAATCTGAAACCCAAGGGGGACGGGCCCTTTTGCGCCAATACCAGCGCGAAGTCTTTTGGCCATATCCCCATATGCTCTTCAATCCTTCGCTTGATCCTGTCACAAAAAACGCTCCGTCAGAATGGTTCAATCTAAACATGAAACGGTCTATTCTGGCGACAAGGAGAAACTTTACAGAGATGTTCTTGAGCGTGCCTATGCCGGGTTGCGTGTTGGAGAGCAGGCGTTGAATCTCGCCCAACTGTCTCC
>DROE01000108.1 GCA_011322005.1 Devosia sp. | reverse complement strand
GTTCGTGCTTGAAGGCGAACTTTTGCTGACCCTTGGCGGCACTGCCCACAAAATGACCCCCGGCGGTTACGCCTATATCCCCCCCGGAAGCGAGTGGAGCGTTGCCAATACCTGCGACAAGCCGGTGCGCTTCCACTGGGTGCGCAAGGCCTATGAAACCGTTGAAGGCATCAACCCTCCACTCTCCCTCGTCACCAACGAGCAGGACGTCGCCCCAACTCCGATGCCTGACACCAACGGCGCCTGGGCCACAACCCGCTTTGTCGATACTTCCGACATCGCCCACGACATGTGCGTCAATATCGTCACCCTCAAGCCCGGCGCAACCATTCCCTTCACCGAAACCCATGTCATGGAACACGGGCTTTATGTGCTCGAGGGCAAGGCCGCCTACCGACTCAATCGCGATTGGGTCGAGGTCGAGGCCGGGGATTTCATGTGGCTGCGCGCCTTTTGCCCCCAGGCCTGTTATGCGGGCGGTCCGGGTGATTTCCGCTACCTGCTTTATAAAGACATCAACCGCCACCCCCGCCTTGAACTCTGAGCCCGACGCGATGCAAACCATCCATATAGAGCCCCTGATACGGCAGTCATTTATGGAGTTTGGCGATATCATTCAGGCCACCGCGGAGGTGCAGAGTTTTCTCATCAATCAGGGCAACACCCGCCGCTACAATGATTTGGCCACCGTCGTTGCCACCGGCGAAGACGCCCGCCCGATTATCTCGATTTTCCGGGGCAAGCCCTATGCCCTGCCCCTGACCCTTAGACTGCTCGAGCGTCATCCCTTCGGCTCCCAGGCTTTCATGCCGGTCGAGCCGGCCCGCTTTCTGGCCATCGTTGCCCCCGACCATCACGGAATACCGGGGCCCCCGCGCGCCTTTCTTGCTCATCCCGGACAGGGCGTGAACTATTTTGTCAATGTCTGGCACGGGGTCCTGACCCCGCTGGACCGGGAAACCGACTTTCTGGTTGTCGACCGGGCCGGAGAGGGCGAAAATCTTGAAATCTACAACCTGCCCGAGCCCTATGAGGTGCGCGAATGACCGGCCAGCTGCTGTTTCGCCTGCTCGGGGTAATTGAAAACGACATCGCCCCGATGACCGCCAGGGAAGTCAAACGCGGCAACAAGATTTTTGGCGCCGCCATCCTGCTCAAGTCCGACCTCTCGCTGGTCATTGCCGAGACCAACAACGAGATTGAAAATCCCCTCTGGCACGGAGAAATGCACGCCATCAAGAAGCTCTACGAGCGCGACCGCGCCACCCTGCCCGCGCCTGAGGACTGCATTTTCCTTGCCACCCACGAGCCGTGCTCCCTGTGCCTCTCGGCCATCACCTGGGCCGGATACGATAATTTTTACTATCTGTTTTCCCATCAGGATTCCCGGGACAGTTTTGCCATCCCCCACGACCTGAAAATTCTCAAGGAGGTGTTCACGCTGAACCCCGGCGCCTATGCCAGACAGAACGCCTTCTGGACTTCCTGCAATCTGCAGGAGATGGCAGCGGAACTTGACCCCGCCTCCCGCGCAAGGGCCGAGGCTAAAATCGCCCACATAGCCGCGCTCTATGCCGGCCTCTCGGCAACCTATCAGGCCCACAAGGGCGATGCGGGCATTCCGCTGGCCTGACACGACTTGCCTCTTTCCGCCGCCGGACCAGGCAAAAGAAATGGCGGAGCGCATTTTCATGCACCCCGCCCCCCAAACTGCCCTGCCCCCCGGGGCATTCTGTTTCGCTGTCTAACCCTCCACGCTCGGGTTGAGCATCTGAATGGCCAGCGTCAGGGTTGCGGTACACGCCGCCTGGTCACCCATTTCCTGCTCGCGCGCACCCTGGTCACGCAAGGCAACCACCTGCTCACGGGTTTCCTCGTTGATCTCAAGCATCGTGGTCTCGTCAAGCTGCCCGGTTTCCAGAACCTGGTCGATTTTCTCAATCACCGCCACGCAGTCGCCTTCAAAAACAAGCGGCCCTTCATGACTTTGTGCAAACGCCGGTGCTGCAAATGCCACAAGCAAAAGGCTTGACGCGATAAGACCGGGTACAAGAATAGTTTTTCTCATTGTTTTGTCCTTTATAGTTTCAGGATTCCAGCTTCCGGCACTATACCGGAACCGCCCTGCTGAAACTATCAGAACATCAAACAATGTTTCCTATTGGACTCAAAAATGGAGTCTTTGTGATATTTTTACTTGAATTCTTTGAGAATCCGTCAATTTGTCAATAGTTTGTTATTTGTGGGGCAAGAGCAAACATGTTTGCAATATGGCAGATAAGCAACACCCCGGATGCCCCGGACATCCGTGAACTACACCTCATGCCGACACCCGTCCGCATCAGCCACCACGCAAAGATCGAGCACCTTTTGCACCTTTGCCGCCTGGGCAAACGAGGGCTCCAGCGTTTTGCCGGCCCGTACGGCTTTGACAAAGAGCTCGTAGGTGGTTTTGACCGGCCTCACCTTCAGGGTGCGCCAGGTGGCTTTGTTTATGCTTCTGCCCAAACAGACCCGCAACTCCGAACCGTCCAGCCGGTGGGTAAGTTCAATGCCGCCCTTGTCCCCGTAGACGCGAAGTTTCAATTCGTTCAGGTGCCCTGTGGCCCAGCGGCTGGCGTGCACCACCCCCAGCGCTCCATTGTCAAAGCCCACCGACATGACAAAGCTGTCATTGGCGTCCAGCTTGTATGCGCCAATCCGGTCGCCCTCAGCCTTGTGAAAGGTCTGCAACCGGCAGTCGATATTGGCCATTTCGGCGCCCGAACCAAAGTTCACGAAATCCACGATATGGATGCCGATATCACCAAGGGTGCCGTTGGAGCCGTGGGATTTGGACAGACGCCACAGCCACTGGCTCTCTTCTCTCCAGTCCCCCCAGGCTTTGGAGACCAGCCAGCTTTGCAGATAGGAGGCCTCAACATGTTTGACCTTACCGATTTTGCCGCTTCTGACCAGTTCGCGTACCTTGTGGATTTCAGGCACGTTGCGATAGGTCAGGTTGACCATGCCCACCAGCCCGGCTTTCTCAGCCGTTTCAGCCATTTCCAGCGCCTTGGGGTGATCGGTCGCCAGCGGTTTTTCGCAGAACACATGTTTGCCCGCTTTAAGCAGCGCCATGGTCGTTGAATAATGCACATGGTCGGGGGTGACGTTGGCCACAGCGTCAAACTTCCCCCACCCGATGGCCTCATCGAGCGAGGTGAAACTCCGCCCGATTTTGTATTTTTTGCAAAAAGCGTCCAGCAGCTTTTCATCCAGATCCACCGCCCCCGCCAGTTCAACCCCCTTGATGGCACCAAACTGTTCAGCGTGGGCACGGGCCATGCCCCCGGTTCCAAGTATCAAAAGACGCATATGTCAAACTCGTTTGATAGTTATTAGTTGGAAGGTGAACCGGAGCGAGAACCCACCCAGTTGGCCGCTTTTTCGCCCATGTCGCGAAACTTGGCTGACACATCGTTCAGACGCTGCTCCCATTCGGGGTCCGGGGTCTGCCCCTCGATGGCCGGAAAGTAGACCTGCATCATGCAGGCAATCGCCAGCGGTTCGAGCAGCGCCGCCTTGATGCTCCAGGCCAGAAGCAGGGCAATAACAATGCCAAACGCTGAAAAGCTGCCGGGCATCAAAATTGCAATAACGCCCGCCGGGGCCAGCAAAAAAATGAACAAAAGGAGCGCCAGGCCGTAGATGATGATCGTCAGCCAGGCCGCATTCTTGAGCATGATCTTATAATTCTGTCCGTAAAGAATAAGCGCATCGCGCGCCGAGCCCCAGGGGTTTTCGGCCCGGCTGCGGATAAGGTAGGCCAGAATGACTTCGTCGACAAAACCCACCGCGATGTTCAGGAAAGAGCGCACCAGCCCCATAAGCTGTTGCAGGCCGGGGATGGGAACAAGCGAAGCAATCCCCTGTGCCGCCCCGGTAATAGCGCGCAACACGCCCTGAATAATCCGGTCGAGCACAAAAAGCACGTTGGCCTGAGCAAACCGTTCCCGGACCACGGCTTGACCATGTTCGATCTGGCTGCGCCCCTGAGGCATTTCCTTGCCATCGAGCAATTCCACCAGCACCGCGATATGGGCCGCCTTGACCATATAAAGCAGATATTCGCGCGCCAGAAATATCACCCCGGCGGTCAGGCCAAAACCGAATATTCCGCCCCACATGGAAAACGAGGCGCTGGTTCCCGGCTCAGTGCTGAACGAGCCCAGGCCCCAGCCAAGCCCGGCGCCAGCCCCGGTCACAACAATGAACGCCAGCGTTATGCCGAAATAAATTGCCATGCGCAGCAGGATGAACGGCGCCGTTTTTATCATCAGCCCGATGGCCTGGCTCAGTCTGAAATCCCACATGACATTTACTCCTGTTTGGCGTTCCGGGGTCCCCTACCGCAGGCCCTTTTCGCCCTTTTTGTGCAGTTTGGGCCCGCGCTCCTCAATCGCCTCCAGCGCCTCTTCCACCGGCACGTTTGGCGCATCGGATGGATCGCTGGATACGGCTTGCGGGTTGTGGGCCCACCTGACCGCGTTGCGCAACACAAGCCCGATATTGTCATCATAATAGGTGGGATAGGTTTCGTGACCGGGCTGGAAATAAAAGATATTGCCCCGGCCGCGTTTATAGGTCAGCCCGGAGCGAAACACCTCGCCCCCCTGAAACCAGGAGATAAAAACCGTCTCCATCGGTTCGGGAACCGAGAACGGCTCCCCGTACATTTCCTCGTTTTCAAGCTCGAAATATTCCGGCAAACCTGCTGCGATGGCGTGACCCGGATTGACCACGAAAATCCGCTCCCGCTCCCCTGCCTCGCGCCATTTCAGAGCGCACGGCGTTCCCATCAGCCTTTTGAATATCTTGGAAAAATGCCCCGAGTGCAGAACAATCAGCCCCATGCCCTGCCAGATACGGTTGGTGACCCGCTCGACAATCTCGTCGGCCACCTCCCCGTGGGCCGCATGGCCCCACCACAACAAAACATCGGTTTCGGCCAGCACCTCTTTAGTCAGACCGTGCTCTGGCTGTTGCAGGGTCGCGGTGCGCGCGACGATGTTTTTGTCCACCGCCAGCTGCTTGGCAATCTGGGTGTGCATGCCCTCGGGATAGATATCCGAAACGATTTGGCTGGTTGTTTCATGGACGTTTTCGCCCCATACGGTTGCGCGTATTGTCATGGCTTTTCCCTCTGGAATGCGTTCACTTCGCCCCGAACCGGTCCTGCCAGGTTGGCATGGGGTCATTTTCTTCTGCATGGGCCAAAAACACGCCCCGCGCAATCCCCCTTGCCAGACAAATTGCACCCGCATGGCCGAGCAGTGCCAAATCCATCATCGGCTCTTTGAGTTCGCGCCTGCCCGTGGCCACGGCGAACACCAGGTCCCCGTCCACCGGCGTGTGCGAAGGCACAATGGCCCGCGCCAGCCCGTCCTGCGCCGCCACTGCCAGCCGTTTGGCCTGCGCATTGCTCAGTTTTGCGTCGGTCGCCACTATGGCGATGGTAGTGTTGGCGCCTTGCTGCACAAAATCCTGCTTGGTCCGGGTGGTCATTTCAAAATCAACCGGGCCCGGATAAGGCCCCAGCCCCCCGAACTCGTTTCCCAACTCAAACGCCCCGGCCCAGAAATGGGCGCTGTCCCCCACATTGACCCCTCCAGTGGGGTTGGCCGCGACCAGCGCTGCAACCGTGATCCCGTTTTCCAAGACAATCGAAGCCGAGCCCAGCCCGCCCTTGAGGCCCGCAGCAGTCGCCCCGGCCCCCGCGCCGACACTGCCCAGTTCAAAGTCTGCTGATGCCGCCTCCAGCGCCATTACACCAAGTTCCCGGTAGGGGTTCTGCTTCCAGCCCTTGTCTCCGCCATTTATCAGGTCAAACAGGATTGCCCCCGGCACAATCGGCACCACCACTTCGCCGACCCTGAAACCCCGTCCCCGCGCCGCCAGCGCATCGACCACCCCCGAGGGCGCATCAAGCCCGAAGGCCGACCCCCCAGAGAGCACAAGCGCATCCACGGCTTCAACGGATTTATCCGGGGCCAGCAGGTCGGTTTCGCGGGTTCCGGGTGCCCCGCCCATCACATCGACCGCCGCCACAAAGGGTTCCTGTGCCGTCAGCACCGTGACCCCGGATTTTATCCCGCGGTCCGTGGCATTGCCAACGATGATGCCTTCAACATCGCTGATGAGATTGCGCGGTCCCGGCTTCATATGCAGCGCCCGCCATCGACCTCAAGCGCCACTCCGGTAATCATCGAGGCCTCGTCCGAGCACAAAAAACACGCCGCATTGCCCATATCCTGAGGCTGCGAAAACCGCCCGATCGGGATGGTGGCCAGAAACTTCGCCCGCATTTCCGGGGTGTCCTCACCCATGAAGGTCTTGAGCAACGGCGTTTCCCCGGCCACCGGGTTGATGGCGTTGACCCGGACCCCGGACGAGGCAAGTTCCACCGCCATGGATTTGGTCGCGGTTATCATCCAGCCCTTGGAAGCATTATACCAGCTCAGGCGCGGGCGCGGGGAAACCCCCGCGGTCGAAGCCACGTTTAGAATAGCTCCTTTTTTGCGCGTCACCATGTGCGGCACCAGATGTTTTGCCGTCAGGAACACCGATTTGGCGTTGACCGCCAGCACCCGGTCAAACTCGTCTTCTGAGATGTCGGTGAGCGGCCCCGGCTGGTGGGTGACCCCGGCATTGTTCACAAGAATGTCCACATGGCCAAAGGTCTCGATGGCGATTTCGCTCATGGCCTCGACACTGGCCGACTTGGACACATCCACCAGTTGCGCCAGAGCGCCAGCGCCCAGTTCTTTGGCCAGTTCCCCGGCCCCCGCCTCGTTGATGTCGGCAATAATCACGCGCGCGCCCTCGGCCACGAACTTGCGCACAATGCCCGCC
>DROE01000107.1 GCA_011322005.1 Devosia sp. | reverse complement strand
GGTTTGAAATAAAGCGCCCGTCTGATGGCAGATCGTTGCTCGAAAAAGTGAAAACCTTCCCTTGCTCACGATTTGCTTCATCTGAACACTTTCTTTCAAACAGAATTGCATGAGATTAATGAGTCCTGACCCTAAACTGAGGCATCCAGCTTTTGCGCCGCCCGCATTGCCCGCTTGCGCGCATGGGGGTCGAGATGGATTTTGCGCATGCGGATGGATTTAGGGGTTACCTCCACATATTCATCGTCCGAGATATACCCCAGAGACTGCTCAAGCGTCAGCCGCTTGGGGGTTGTCAGGCGCACCGCTTCATCCTTGGACTGGGTGCGGATATTGGTCAGCTGCTTGCCCTTGAGGGGGTTTACTTCCAGGTCGTTGCCCCGCGAGTGCTCCCCGATAATCATACCCTCATAAACCGGCACCCCGGCATCAATCAGCATCGGGCCGCGCTCTTCGAGATTGAACAGCGCGTAGGGCACCGCCTGTCCGGTAGCGTTAGAAATCAAAACCCCGGTGCGCCGCCCCTGAAGGGTACCCTTGTAGGGAACAAGTGCGTAAAATACCCGGTTGAAGATTGCCGTGCCGCGCGTATCGCTTAAAAGTTCGGGCTGATAGCCGATGAGCGCCCGTGTCGGCACGCGCAGCGTCAGTCGGGTGCGACCGGAACCCGAGGGGCGCATGTCGACGAGTTCGCCACGCCGCTCGGTGAGCTTTTGCACCACAATCCCAGAATATTCATCATCCACGTCGATGGTGACTTCTTCGACGGGTTCCAGTTTTTGCCCGTTCTCCTGCCGGAACAAAACCCGGGGCCGCCCGACGGTGAGTTCAAATCCCTCCCGGCGCATGGTCTCGATCAGAACCGCAAGCTGCAATTCGCCCCGCCCCGCAACCTCAAAACTGTCGCCATCGGTCCCGCGCGTGACTTCAATAGCCACATTGCCCTCGGCCTCGCGCATCAGCCGGTCGCCAATAACCCGGCTTTGCACCTTGTCCCCCTCCTTGCCCGCCAGCGGACCATCATTGATGCGGAAGGTCATGGAAAGGGTCGGGGGATCAATGGGCTGGGCCTTGAGGGCCTCTGTTACACCTGGCACGCAGATGGTGTCGGCAACGGTCGCTGTTTCAAGACCGGAAATAGAAACAATGTCCCCGGCCCGGCCCTGTTCGACCGGCTGACGCTCCAGCCCGCGAAAAGCAAGAACCTTTGAAATACGCGCTTTTTCAATGATTTTGCCGTCCCGGGACAGGGCATGAACACTGTCGGTGGCCCCCACTGTTCCCGACAGCACCCGGCCCGTCAATATCCGCCCCAGAAAGGCATCGCGCTGAATGGTGGTCACCAGCATGCGGAACGGGCCTTCCTCGACCTCCGGCTCTTTGACGTGCTCCAGCACCTTGTCGAGCAGGGGCCCAACGCTGTCCCGGGGCCCATCGGGTTCGTCAGCCATCCAGCCGTTTTTTGCCGAGCCGTAAAGCACTGGGAAATCCAGTTGGTCTTCGCTGGCATCCAGCGCCACAAACAGGTCAAAAACCTCGTTCAGCACCTCGTCGTGGCGCTCATCGGGCTTGTCGATCTTGTTGATGGCCACAATCGGGTTAAGACCCAGCGTCAGCGCCTTGCCAAGCACGAACTTGGTCTGTGGCATCGGCCCTTCGGCCGCATCGACCAGCAATACCACCCCGTCAACCATGGAAAGAATACGCTCGACCTCGCCGCCAAAGTCCGCATGCCCCGGTGTGTCCACAATATTGATGCGGGTATCCTTCCACACAAGAGAGGTAACCTTGGCCAGAATGGTGATCCCGCGCTCGCGCTCAAGATCGTTGCTGTCCATCATGCGTTCTTCGGTACGCTGGTTTTCCCGGAACAGCCCGGACTTTTTCAGCAGAACGTCAATGAGAGTGGTTTTGCCATGATCCACATGGGCAATGATCGCAATGTTGCGCAGGGACATAACAAAAACGCCGTCAATTTGCGGAAAATCAGAGCAGGCCTTATCCCAGGGCACACCAGAGTACAAGCAAATAGTCTTATTGAGGGTTACGGGCCGAGGTCAGACCCGCCTCGCCTGCCGCCCGTGTTTCAACGGTGTTGAGCAGTTCACCAATCTGATTTGCGGGCAGCGGCACACTGAACAGCGGCCCCTGCACCTCATTGCATCCCTCTTCACGCACGAAATCAAGCTGGTCCTCGTCGCTCACTCCATGGGCAGCCATAACAATACCCAGTGACCGCCCCAGCCCCAGCACTGCTCTGGCAATTTCCCTGTTTTCCTGACTGCCCGAAATACCCGCGACAAACGAGCTGTCCAGGTTTATCTTATCGAACGGATAGGCACGCAAATGGTTGAGCGAGGAGCTTTCCCTGCCAAATTCATTCACACAGACCCTGACCCCGAGCGCCTGCAACTTACGCAGCTTTCTAACGGACTTTGTTGTATTCTTTATAAATGAACTTTCACTGACCCCGATTTCAAGACGTGCCGGAGCAAGCCCGGATGCGCCAAGAGCCTCCGCCACCGTGTCCACCAGACGGTTATGTCCCAGACGCAGGTTTTTAAGGTTCAGACCCAGCCTGACCTGTTCCGGCCACCCCGCCGCCACCTCACAGGCCGAACGGATTACCCATTCCTTGAGTTCATCTATGATGCCTATTTCCCGGGCAACCCCTTCAAAGTCTCCAGCCCACATTTTGCCAAGCCCGGGATGGTCCCAAACGATCAGAGCCTCACAGGAACTGATGCGATTGCTCTCCAGTTCGAGGGCAGGCTGAAAGCGGAGGGAAAACTGTTTCCTTGCCATCGCTCCGCGCAGGTCCTCTTCAAGCATCTGGCGTCGCCTGACCTCAGCATCCATACCCTTTTTGAAGAACTGAAAGCTTCCTTGGTCATCCTTCTTTGCCCGATAAAGGGCCAGATCCGCGTTTTTCATAAGCCCGGCGCTGTCAGTTCCATCCGCGGGGGAAACAGCAATGCCAATGCTGGTGTTCACAAGAATCTGGTGCCCCCCGACCAGCATGGGTTTGGAAACTTCATCAAGAATCCGCCGCGCCAGGGCCGCCGCACTCTGCACTTGTTCGAGTGGCCCCGCCAGGAGCATAAACTCATCGCCACCCATACGCGCGACGATCTCATGATCCCGTTTTACTCCATTCAAGCGACGCGCCACCTGCCTGAGAACCTCATCACCCACCCCGTGACCCAGTACATCATTGATATCCTTGAAATTATCAAGATCAAGGCACAACAGCGCCATTTTCTCGCCGCGAGCCATCCGCGAGTCGGCCCGCGCCATTTCCTCGGCAAAATAGGCGCGGTTGGGCAGATCTGTCAGTGCGTCATGGTGGGCAAGATGCCGCGCGCGGACCTCGTTGAGATGGCGTTCTGTAATGTCCTCGTGGGTCGAGAGCCATCCCCCGTCATCCATGGCCGTGTGTTCAATAAGCACAAATCGCCCATTCTGCATTTCACAAACATTGCGGTCGGAGCGTTTGCTGGCAATGAGTGATTCTACGCGTGCCGCCAGCCACTGCCCGCCGGCATTGGGCACCATGCCAATATCCGCGCGATGCTGCATGATGCGGGAGAATCTTGTTCCGGGTCGGGCAAGATTTCGAGGCAACTGGTAAAGCCGGATATAGGGTTCGTTGCAGATAACCAGCCTTTTGCGGGAATCAAACATGGCCAGACCCTGGGTGAGGTTTGCCACGGCGGCCCTGAAGCGCATGCCTTGCAGCCGAAGCTCGCGCGCGTGCGCTTCTTGTTCCCGCTGGCGCTTTCTCTCTTCACTGACGTCCTCATGAGTTACCAGCCAGCCGAGCCCGGCACGAAACGCAACATGTACCCGCACGGTCCGCTTCGCCAGTGCACGATCATACATCAGCGGTTTTCCCGCTTCCTTCTGATCAAGAAAAGCCCGTCTGTAGCGCTTGTTGACACTTTTTGCATCTGAAAGAGGATGATTGCCAACCTCAACGCTTATGGCGTTAACCTCCCCCAGGTCCATGCCGCGCGCAATTTTGTTGCGCGGCAGGTCATACAGGTCGAGATAGCGCGCGTTGAAAAGTACCAGCTTGAACTGCTCGTCCCACAGGGAAAACCCGCACGGCATCGCATCTACCGCCGCGTTGAGCAACTGCGCATCGCAGGTCAGTTCCGAATTGTGAGCGTTACCCGACAAACAGGCATCCCCTCAAATGCCGACTTCAACTGTGTTAACTCTTAATCATCCGGGGTTTATTAGAGTTAAACGGCTCTCGCAGGGCCTGCACAACTGTCCAACATGGTAAACGCATCCCTAATCTGGAATAAACCGGCCTAACCATCCTGCCCGCTACGCGCACTCCAGGTTTTAAGCCTGAGTGCATTCAGGCGGATAAACCCTTCGGCGTCATGGTGGTCGTAGGTGCTGGCGCCTTTCTCAAACGTCACCAGATCCTCCGAATAAAGTGAATTTGGCGATGTGCGCGACACGGTGCTGACCGACCCCTTATACAATCTGAGCACCACTTCACCACTGACATGGGACTGGCTGGCATCAATCAGTGCCTGCAGCATTTCACGCTCGGGCGAAAACCAGAAACCATTATAAATCAACTCCGCATAGCGCGGCATGATTTCGTCCTTGAGGTGTGCGGCCCCCCGGTCCAGCGTCAGTGATTCAATGGCCCGGTGCGCACAAAGCAAAATGGTGCCGCCCGGGGTTTCGTAAACCCCGCGCGATTTCATGCCCACAAACCGGTTTTCAACCAGATCCAGACGGCCAATTCCGTGGCGGCCTCCCAACGCGTTGAGTTCGCTCAACAAGGTTGCCGGAGAGAGGTCTTTCCCGTTGATTGAAACCGCATCGCCCTCCTTAAAGCCCATGGTGACCAACTCGGCACTGTCCGGCGCATCCTCGGGGTTGACGGTGCGCTGGTAGACATATTCAGGTGCCGGCACGCCCGGATCTTCAAGCACTTTGC
>DROE01000106.1 GCA_011322005.1 Devosia sp. | reverse complement strand
TCTTGTCTCCGGGCCTTCAATAATGGCGCCGCCCGGTCAAAGCACTGACAATGAGGGGCGTGAAATTCTGTTTGAATTCCGGCCGATCGGTAATCAGGTCCGGGTTGCGGCCATTGACTCTGAAACCGGCACCGAGGTTATCGTGATTGCTCCGATCAGCGCCGCTCAGAGCGATATGCAACGCATTGCAACCGCCAAGCTTCTGCGCCAGCTCGCCAGGGATGCCGGGGACTGATCTTTACTTGGAATGTTGGATGTCTGTGTGCTAAGCGGGCCTGAGCCGTCGCGCTTTTTTTCAATCTGAGAACGCTACCCGATTAAAACCATCTCCTGTTCCCCCACGAGGTCCTCCAATGAGCGCTGAAAAGCCAGGCTTTGCCCTTCCCGGGTTTTTCTCTGAACCCCTTGCCCAGTCAGACCCCGCGATTGCCGATGCCGTGCGAGCCGAGAAGGGGCGTCAGCAGGTTGAACTGGAGCTGATTGCTTCGGAAAACATAGTCTCAAGAGCAGTGCTTGAGGCTCAGGGCACGGTTTTGACCAACAAATATGCAGAGGGCTATCCGGGCAGGCGCTATTATGGCGGCTGCCAGCATGTGGATGTGGTTGAAACTCTGGCCATCGAGCGGGCAAAACAACTGTTCGGTGCGGAATTTGTCAACGTCCAGCCCAATTCTGGCAGTCAGGCCAATCAGGCGACTTTTCTGGCGTTGCTGCAACCCGGAGACACGTTTTTAGGACTCGACCTGAGAGCAGGGGGGCACCTGACCCACGGCTCGCCGGTCAACATTTCAGGCAAGTGGTTCAACCCCGTCTCCTATGGCGTGCGCAGGGACGACCTGCTGCTCGATATGGAAGAGGTTGAGGCCAAGGCCAAACAGCATCGCCCAAAACTCATTCTGGCCGGAGGGTCGGCCTATTCGCGCCTTTGGGATTTCCGGCGTTTTCGTGAAATTGCCGACGAGGTAGGTGCCCTGTTGATGGTCGATATGGCCCATTTTGCCGGTCTGGTGGCCGGCGGGGTGCATCCTTCCCCCATCCCCCACGCCCATGTGACAACAACAACTACCCACAAGACCCTGCGCGGGCCCCGTGGCGGCATGGTGCTCACCAATGACCCCGATATCGCCAAAAAAATAAACTCGGCTGTGTTCCCCGGCCTCCAGGGCGGCCCGCTGATGCACGTCATTGCCGCAAAAGCCGTCGCCTTCAAAGAAGCTCTCAGCGATGAATTCAAGGCCTATGCTGCCCAGGTGGTGGCCAATGCCGACACATTGGCAAACACGCTGATGGACAACGGGCTGGATGTTGTTTCCGGTGGCACGGACAATCATCTGATGCTGGTTGACACGCGCAAAAAGAACGCAACCGGCAAACGCGCGGAGGCCGGCCTGGGGCGCGCATACATCACCTGCAACAAAAACGGCATACCCTTTGACCCGGAAAAACCGTTCATTACTTCGGGCATCCGCCTGGGTACGCCAGCGGGCACTACCCGCGGATTTGGCATTGTTGAGTTTGCTGAAATTGGCGGATTGATTGTCAGGGTTCTGGACGGATTGATGGAAGTCAATTCCGACCAGGGCAATGAACGTGTAGAAGCAGCAGTGCGTGAGCGGGTGAAAGCGCTGACCGACAGTTTCCCTATCTACTAGAGAGAAAAGTCAAACAAATGCGGTGTCCCTATTGCGCCAACCCTGATACCCAGGTCAAGGATTCCCGGCCCACCGAGGATTCGCACGCCATCCGCCGCCGCCGCGTCTGCAACGGTTGTGGCGGGCGTTTCACAACATTTGAGCGCGTGCAATTGCGTGAATTGACGGTGATAAAAAAATCCGGGCGCAAGGTCGTGTTTGAGCGCGAGAAACTCTCCCGGTCCGTTTACACAGCCCTGAGGAAACGATCTATCGAGACCGAAAGGGTTGAGCGTATGATATCGGGCATCGTGCGCCAGCTTGAAAGCATGGGCGAGTCCGAAGCCACCTCGGAACAAATCGGGCAATATGTTATGGATGGCCTGAAAGAGCTCGACGATGTGGCTTTTGTCCGTTTTGCCTCGGTTTACAAAAACTTCTCTGCCGCTGATGATTTTCGTTCATTTTTGAGCGACCTTGAAGTGGACGAGTCCTGAGACTGAGACGCAAAGACTACACGCCCCGGTCATTGGTCCAGGGGCAATTAACTGGAGCCGCGAGTGGCCAGCACCAACAAAAATAACAAAAGCCCCAGAACCGGGACCGCCAGCAAAGCAAGCCCCCACGCCAACCAGCGCACCATTGCCCGGCTCAATGCTGTGCAGGGCCTTTACCAAATGGAAGTTGGAGGCGCTGACCTCAGCGATATCCGCACCCAGTTTGCCGCTCGCCTTGCTGGTGGCGAATTGGAGGGCGAGACCTATCTTCCCGGCGACGCGGATTTTTTCAACCAGATCCTCGCCGGTGTTCTCAAACACCAGCTGAGTATCGATCCGATGATTGATGCGACCCTAACCGGGGATTGGCCCATTGCCCGCATCGATACCACCCTGCGCGCCATTCTTCGCGCTGGAGCTTTTGAATTGATGTACCGTTCAGATATTCCTGCCGGGGTTGTCGTCTCTGAATATGTCGATGTCGCCAAGGCCTATTTTGAGGCGGAAGTGCCCGCAATGGTCAACGCCGTGCTCGACAAGATAGCCAAAAGCCGGGGCGGACTGCAGGACAAGAGCTGAAGAATGTGCCGTTTTGCGCGCGATCATGGGATAATCGAATGAACCAGGAAACCACAACACCTGTTCCCTCGTCCCAGATGAGCTTTCTGGTCAAGCGCAATATTTCGCTTCTCGCGATTGCCCAGGCGATTACCGGATCAAACCAGGCCCTGATAGCCGCTGTCGGCGGTCTGGCCGGGGCAAGTCTTGCGCCAACACCGGCGCTGGCCACCGTTCCCATCACCGCACAGATTTTGGGTCTTGCCCTGACCACGATTCCCGCAACTTATGCCATCCACCATCTTGGCAGGCGCAACGGATTTATTCTGGGAGCCGGGTTGGCCATTTTTGGCGGGCTGGCTGCCAGTTATGCCCTCGTCATCGGCAGCTTTGTGCTGTTTTGCGCCGCCCTGGTGCTTGTGGGCGCCTCAGCCGCCTTCGGTCAGCAATACCGTTTTGCCGCCGCCGATTCTGTGCCCGAGATGTTCAAGGCCCGTGCCATATCCTTCGTCCTGCTTGGCGGCATACTCGCCGGGTTTCTGGGTCCAAGACTTTCTTTCGTCGCCAAGGATTGGGTCAGAGGTGTGGAATTTTCCGGTTCATTTCTGGTCATTTCCGTGCTGGGCTGCATTGCGATTGCCGTTTTGTGGTTCACCAGGCTGGCCCCTGTCGCCAATACCGGTAATTTGACCAATTCCGGGCGCACTCTTAGGCAATTGCTGCGTTCTCCCGAAATTTTTGTGCCCGTGGCTGCCGGCATGGCCACCTATGCGCTGATGACGTTTGCCATGGTTGCAGCGCCCTTGGCGATGGTTCTTGTCTGCGGACATTCGGTTGAAACAGCAACCACCGCCATTCAATGGCACGTGGTCGCCATGTTCGCTCCCAGTTTCATCACCGGGCATATCATCAACAAAATCGGAGCTCACCTGACCGCAGGTCTGGGCCTGTTTTTGATATTACTCAGTGCTGTTACAGCCCTGAACGGTGTTACCGAGTGGCACTTCTATGCCGGACTGGTTCTGCTGGGCGTTGGCTGGAATTTCGGTTTTATCGGCTCCACCACCCTGCTCACCAGCGCATATGGCGAAGCCGAGGCGGCGCGGGCCCAAGGCCTGAACGAACAACTGGTGTTCGGGACCATGGCCGTTGCCTCCATTGGCTCGGGCGTATTGCTCCAGCTTATCGGCTGGCAGGCGGTCAATATCCTGGTGATACCGGTAGCGACTGCCACCATCGCCCTTCTTGCCTGGGGTGATCATCGCACCCGTCTTTTGCGTGAAGCCGGGGTCGGATAAGTCCGGTTTCAACCGGTCAGAACGAGGCCAATATCTGCTCGACAAATGTCCGGTCCTCGCCGAAGGACGGCGTGCGCCGCGTCTCAACGGCAAAAAGCCGCCCGTCCTGCAGTGTATAGATGGCCTTATCCTTGACCTTGCGGTTTTCGTCAAAGTAGATGGCAAGAACAGTGCGTTCCTTCACTGTTTTCAGACCGAACTGGGTTTGTTCTATCTTGGTTTCCACATAGTAGAACGCGCTTTCATCGCCAAAACTTCCCTGAGTCTGCGGCGATCCCATAACTGCCACAACCAGGTCCTGGCTTTGCCCGACCCTGACCTGTGCAAGAGCAGAGTCCGAGATTTCGTATCCTTGTGTGCGCACCGAGGTGAACGTGTTGGTGCAGGCGGCCAGCGTAAGGGAAAAGAGCACCACCGCCCCAAGCGAAATCAGCCGACGATTGATTCCACCTGTGTTGGTGAACTTCCTGGTTTGTTGGGACATTGAATTGACTACTCCAACCTCTGTCTATTATAGCCACGCAAACGCTGCGCTGGATGTGCAAAGACATTTAGTCGTCAATTGCCTTGCAATGCAAGCGGGCAGTATCACATTCTTTGCCCCAGGGAACCCTAACCATGATCCTGTCCCTCTTTCGCAAAAAAGCAAATGCCACCCAGGTGTTTGCCGTTTATAGCGCCATTGTGGCGCAATCCAGACAAACCAGGTTTTACGCCGACTGGCAGGTGCCCGACTCCGTGAATGGCCGGTTCGACATGGTCAGCCTGCATCTGTGTCTCTTGTTCAGGCGGCTGAAAACCGGTGAGCAGAGCACACGGATATTCTCGCAGGCTGTGTTTGATCTGTTTTTCAAGGATATGGACCAGTCTCTGCGCGAAATGGGGGCGGGGGACATGGCGGTTCCCAAGCGTATCCAGAAAATGGGTGAGTTGTTTTATGGCTTGCTGGATAAGCTGACCACCGCCCTTGACCAGCAGGATGTCGCGGCCCTGCAATCTGTGATCCGGCGCAATATTTACAATGATGAAGATACCGAAGGCCTGCCCAGTCTCGTCGCCTATGTGCTCACACTGGAGTCCGAACTGAACGCGATGGAAACAGAGGATATTCTTTCCGGCTCGCTGCATCTGGGGGCCGCCAAATGACAGGCGCCACCGCTCTTTCGCCACTCGATGCCCGCATTCGGATAGACAAGCTTCCTGCTGCCGGATGTCAATTCAGGATGGTCGCCACACCGCAGCAACTGACTGAAATCGCAACGATTGCCAAAGTAACGAAAGTTCTTGGACTCAGTGCTTTCATGCAAGTGAGCCAGGAGAACGGAGGGGTGCGGGTTACCGGGCGGCTAGAGGCGGATGTGGTACAACCCTGTGTGGTGACGCTCGACCCGGTTTTGCAGAAAATCAGCGAGCCCCTTAACCGGTTCTTCTCTTCAGCCCCGGATATTCACGCAGATGCCGGGGCCGGTTCGGAAAACTTCATTGACCTTGAAAACGATGATCTGCCCGACTTCTTTGACGGCTCGGAACTTGACCTGAGCGCCTACATCGTGGAGACGCTGGGGCTGTCCATCGAACTTTACCCACGCGCGCCGGGCGCTGAAATGAGTGTTGAACAACGGGGCGACGACCCGGACAGCCTGTCGGCGTTTTCGGCACTAAGGGCCTTAAGGAGCGAGAAATAGTGGGCAAAGCACTCAGTTCCCCACCTGACGATCTGTGTGTTTTCCACTCCGGGCAGGGGGCTTGCGCCCGCTTGGAGTTCAGATATTCTGGCGCCGAACGAGGCGTAGTCAGCCTGCCAGGCGCAAATGAGTGATACCATCAAGATCTCTGTGGACGCCATGGGCGGCGACAATGGCCCGCGCATTGTGTTTCACGGTGCCCGGCTTGCTCTGCGCGAACGCGGCAATATCTCCTTTGTTTTTCACGGACGCGAGCAGGTGCTTCAACCCCTGCTTGCGGAGTTTCCCGAGCTCAAACCCGTGTCCGTCATCAGGAATCGTCAGACTGTTATTGCAATGGATGAAAAGCCCAGTGCCGCCCTGCGTCGGGGCCGCAAGGATTCTTCCATGTGGTCTGCCTTGCAGGCGGTCAAGGACGGGGAGGCGGATGTTGCCGTTTCCGGTGGCAACACTGGTGCACTGATGGCCATGGCGACCTTCTGCCTGCGCCCCATCAAGGGTGTTTCCCGGCCGGCAATCGCAGCAATCTGGCCCACCGAGCGCACCGACATCATCGTGTTGGATGTCGGCGCCACAATTGGTGGTGACGCGCAGCAGCTTGTGGACTTCGCCATTCTTGGCGCCGCCCTTGCCCGCGCGTTGTTTGATCACGACGCACCCAGTGTGGGCCTGCTCAACGTGGGAACCGAGGAACTCAAGGGCATTGATTCGGTAAGGGATGCCGCAAGAACCCTTGCAGATCGTGACGGAGCCGGGTTTGCCTTCCACGGTTTTGTGGAGGGAAGCGACATCGGCAAAGGCACTGTTGACGTGGTGGTGACCGAGGGATTTGTGGGAAATATCGCTCTCAAGACCGCCGAAGGAACCGCCCTTCAGGTTGGAACCTATTTTCGAAAAGCCTTGAAAGCCGACTGGGTTTCACGGCTTGGCGCTGCCATTTCCATGCAGGCCCTCTCGGCGCTAAAGCGAAAAATGGATCCCAGAGCCATAAATGGCGGCGTGTTTCTCGGGCTCAATGGCATCGTCATCAAAAGTCACGGCGGCACCGACGAAATTGGTTTCAAAAGCGCTGTTGATCTGGCTTATGAGATGGCCAGATTCCGCCTTATTGACAAAATCGGTGATGGCCTGAAAAAGTTTGCCCCTCAGGCTACGAGTAAAGCCGAGAAAAAACAGCCGGAGTAACATAGCGTGACAGTAACCCGTTCAATAGTGCGTGGCGTAGGTGGGTATTTGCCCCAACGCATTCTGACCAACAAGGAACTGGCGCAAAGAGTAGACACAACGGACGAGTGGATTGTTCAGCGCACGGGAATCAGTCAGCGTCACATCGCGGCCGATGGTGAATTTACCTCGGACCTCGCCGTCAGGGCGGCAGAAAAAGCCCTGGCCCGCGCCGGTGTCTCAATCGCCGGTATTGACCTCATAATTGTGGCGACCACAACCCCGGATATGACTTTTCCGGCAACAGCTACGCTGGTACAGAAAAAGCTTGGTATGCATCACGGGTTTGCCCTTGATCTGCAGGCAGTTTGCTCCGGGTTTGTCTATGCCATGGCGACTGCGGACAGCTACCTGAAAAATGGCATGGCGCGGCGGGCGCTGGTCATCGGCGCTGAAACCTTCTCGCGCATCCTGGACTGGGAGGACCGGACAACTTGCGTTTTGTTCGGTGACGGTGCCGGTGCGATTGTGCTTGAAGCTGTTGATCTGGCTGATGGGGCGGCTGATCAGGGCGTTTTGGGCTCCCGCCTGCGCTCAGATGGACGCCAGTGGGACAAACTCTATGTTGATGGCGGCGTCTCCTCCACCGGCACAATCGGCCATGTGCGCATGCAGGGGCGCGAAGTGTTCAAACACGCCGTGGGCATGATTTCAGATGTCATCGAGGATGTGTTGTCTGAAACAGGCTATACAAGTGCCCAGCTGAACTGGTTTGTCCCCCATCAGGCGAATTTGCGCATCATAAACGGGGTGGGCAAAAAAATGGGGATTCCCGCCTCGAAGGTTGTCGTGACCGTTGACAGACATGCCAATACTTCAGCCGCTTCGGTCCCGCTGGCGCTTGAAACAGCCGTCCTTGATGGCAGGATAAAATCCGGCGATCTGGTCATGCTTGAAGCCATGGGAGGCGGGTTTACCTGGGGCGCAACACTTATTCGCTGGACAGACTGATTGACCAGAGCCGCCCTTGAGCGCTAACGTGGGTGCCCGGACACGAGGGGGCGCTCCTCAATTGCGGGTGTCCGAGCAATATTGGGAAAATGAAATGGCACACAAGACAGTCACAAGGGCAGATCTGGCCGAAGCGGTTTATCAAAAAGTGGGGCTCTCGCGAACGGAGTCCGCAGATCTGGTAGAACGAACGCTGGATTTGATTTGCGAGGGACTGATCAGGGACAAGAGCGTAAAGCTCTCCTCTTTCGGCTCCTTTCACGTGCGCTCCAAAAGTGAGCGCATCGGGCGCAACCCCAAGACTGGTGAAGAGGTGCCCATCCTGCCGCGGCAGGTTTTGGTGTTTAAGCCAAGCAATGTGTTGAAATCTAAAATCAACAAATCTATGGTCGGCTCTGGAAAATAACATTTTTTCAGCGGGGATTCGACAGTGGGGAAGTCGGCAGATGCTTTCCGTACCATCTCAGAGGCGGCAGCGGAACTCAGTCTGCCCCAACATGTCTTGCGGTTCTGGGAGACGAGGTTCACCCAGATAAAACCCCTGAAGCGCGGCGGTGGCCGACGCTACTACCGCCCCGAAGATGTTCTTTTACTTAAAGGAATTCGCCATCTGCTCTATGAGCAGGGCTTCACTATCAAGGGTGTCCAGCGCATCCTCAAAGAGGACGGTCCCCGTCATGTCATTGCAATTGGTGAAGCTGGTTCCCTTGAAGCACTGGAACAATCAGAGGAACGCCCCCCCGATTCCGACATGCGTCAACGGGGCACGGATTCTTCTGCAAATGCCAGATATTCTAGCCTAAACAAGCAAAAACGCGATCAGCTCACCGACGTTTTGGGCGAATTGCTGGCCTGCAAGCGCATGCTGGACAATGCCCGCGAGGGCTAGATTTCTTCGTTCACCTTGCCAAACCCTCCGACTTGGTGGACACTCAGGGCCTTGTCAATCAACGAGAGGAGGTGATCCAATGTTCAATGAGAAATCGCAAGAGCGGTTGGACTTTGGAGGTGAATGTTGGGAGTCGGGGCAAACTCCGTTCTGAACACACCTTCTTTTGCGTTCAGCTACGGTTTTTGAGCCTGCCTGAATTGCCACCATATGCTCTTGTGAGCTCATGGAGGGGCCACTCTGAAACAGGGGTGGCCCTTTTCGTATTTCAAAATCAATTGTTATTCTGCTGGTGCCAGCGCCGCCTTTTTCTCCACCCCGGCACTCAGGCTGAGCGTGTAGATAAAAATCACCGCCGCATAGATTATCTCGCGGGTTTCAGCCACATAGTTTTTCACCGGCGCAACAGTGATGAAGGCCAGAACAAACGAGACAAATATCACGCTCCACACAGCGGTGAGGAACGCAGTAGAGGGACGGACATAACCGGTCCGGTCAAGCAGCCGCTTGAACATGGGCACCAGGCTGAGCAGCGGCAGGGCAAGAAAATACCCGGCAAAACCCAGCCGGAACATGTTTTGCGAACCAACAAGAGCGAACACGGAGAACTCCAGAGTTCCGTCCTCGTTCAACACCCGGCCCTCGTTGATAATGTTTAGATTGTGCAGGTTAAACTCGCCCTGGGTTGAATTTTGCTCCACGAACGGCACCGAATAGTCAAACACCCGCTGAAACCAGCTCACCTCTTCGCCGAGGAAAAACAGGCACAAAAAGGCCCACAGGCCCGCAAGCAGCACCATTTTCCTTTGGTAGAGCGCATAAAGGCTGGCAAACATCCCCCCGGCGAACAACAGCGCGGTCATGTTTTCCAGAATGCCGTCTTCCCGCGTCACCGCGCCAACAAACTCGGGGTCCAGAAAATAGACCATCGCCAGCAGGAACAGACCTGAAAGGGCAAAAACAAGACTGTCGCGTTGCGACTGCAAAACCATCAGGCAACCTCCCGGATTTAGTTCAAAAAATACAGGATTCACCCGGCAGGTTAGCGGATTTTGCTATTGTCAGGTAAAGTTGCTGTGTTTTCGGTTAATGAACATTGTCGCTGGCACCAACAGGCTTTCACTTCAGCAGCAACCTCGTTGAGCGGGCGATTTCGCCCTCTTCGTCTGAAGCTATTACCCATGCTTTTGCGCCGTCGGTTTTCTGATCGTCTCTGCTGAACGCTTCTGTCCGGCCGGACACACCGGCCCAAGCGAGCTTTTGAATTATATTCTCGCGAATGGCGGTTGCGTTCTCTCCTATCCCCCCGGAAAAAACCATGCCGTCCAGTCCCTGCATGGCAGCAATCATCGAACCGGCATGTCTGCTCGCCCAATAGCAGTAATGGGAAACGGCAAACCGGGCCGCCGGGTCGGTCCTTTGCAGAAGCGCTTTCATATCCATTTCGCCGCCGGAAAGCGCTGCCAAACCGCTTCTTTTGTTCAGCAGTTCATCGAGCGCCTCCACCCCCATGCCTTCCGCACGCATCAGATGCAACAACACACCGGGGTCGATGGCTCCGCTCCTTGTGGCCATCACCAGCCCGTCCATGGGCGAAAACCCCATGCTTGTCGCCACCCCCTTGCCATCAACAATGGCACAAAGGCTGG